>DAOTXG010000615.1:0-5646 GCA_034435515.1 Anaerolineales bacterium | reverse complement strand
AGTGGAGATGACATTCCCCATCTGATCGTACCCGGTGAGCGTGGCGATGCCCCTATCCGGCTCGGCGGGGTTGAATACGCCGTCCACATAGTTTGTCGTCACACAGTTTGAGAAGCAAGTTAGGTTTACTTATCTCCTTCATAGCCAGGATAAAGCCGAAGGAATCTCTCTTTCATAATGCCTTCAATTTTATTCTCTGTGGGTTCTTGTCCTAGATACTCTGTCAGGAGGCGATAAGCAAGTGTACCTGGTCTACGTCCAGCCAAAATATAGAGGTGTAGAGCTGCTACTTCGCGTCGAAATAAATCTGCACTATAGAGAAACGACCCCCAGTACTTTGCCAAGCGATCTGGATCATCCAAACCTCTTGCCATAAGCGCAGATTCCAGAATAACCCTTTCGTCTTCTGATGGATCCTTGCCTAGCAGATCCAGTATCGCTGTAAGAAAATCATCCTTTGACAATTCTTTACGGAGGGTTTCAAGATGCTGTGATAATCCTTCTTTATCCATTCTTGCCTCCTCGGGGATGGAGCAGGTCATTAGCCGTGCATTTCACACGTTTGTCTGTGCTCAGCACACTGTGTATCCTAATCGCTAGATTCCTGGGGATTCCTGCAAAAAGTGTGCACGATGTTGTGAACCCAGACACACATCCATTATGGAACTGGAACCGGGACTGGCGCATCCCCACCAGCGCCTGGGGGTGCTGGCCAGGTATCAGTATCGCAACCCACTATCTCGGCCAGTTGACGCCTCTTGGCTATCTTGTTTAGCAAATTGCTCAAGTCTGCTGTAAGCTTCTCAATTGCTTCGTCTATTACATCCCTATCCAACGGGTTTTTTGCTCTTTCCCGTTCAAACGTTAACTCCATTATATTCCTTGCCAAGGCCAAGGCATGAGAAACCTCATCCTCGTAGATGCTACGTTGCGTCTGGCAAAACTCATCTTCCTCACCCGGCACTTGATCTTCCGCGCTATTTTTAGCACCCTGCTGTAACACGTCTGGGCTTTTCGCACCACATTTCTCAAGTAATCTTCCGACTGCAGTCGGTATGCACACAAAGCCATACGGTGTATATCCAACGCCGCAAGTCACAAAGGGAGGGTTAAGCGTTTGATCGAATGTCTCGAAAGCTCCTCGCTTCGGTTGCGTCAACGCTGGCTCTGCTTGCGGGTCACAGAGCTTGAGCGCGACAAAAAATGGTCTCCATGAAGGAATAATGTCCCTACAAACGATATGTCCACTTGGATCGGTGTAGTTGACCGGATTGCTTTCCGCGTAGAGCCAGCCATTGAGTGAGAGTGGTTGCTGGTCGTCGCTCGGCCACACGTCCTTCGAATTGAAGCGCCCATACGCCGGCGCGTACCACCGCGCCCGCAAGTCCAGCAGCGTCGTCTCCCACTCCCCTGTAAACCCGTACACCGTCGCCGCATCCCCGCGGTTGCTCGCCAGGTTCCCGTACGGGTCGTACCAGCGCGCTAATGCCAGCCGCCCCCCGCCGTCTGTCAACTGCCGCACACTCCCCAACGCATCGCCCAAGAAGTAGGCCGTGCTCGTCACGCTCTGTTGCGCGATCCGCCCCATAGCCTGCCCTGAGCTTGCCGAAGGGTCGAAGCGTAGCAGGCGTTTGAGGCGCTGAACAACTGGTCAGTGAGGATCAGGCTGGCTCAAAACGGGCCGGGCCTGCTACGGCGTTGCTGTTATTCATTTGGGAAAGTACATGCTGGTGCACAACCTACCAGGCCAAGACGAGGAGGATTTGCTTCCGGCCGCGCGTTTATCGCTTTCGGGCCTCCAGCCGGGCAGGGACGAGGGAGGGCGGCTCGCGCTCACGGCCAAAGAGTCGTATAATCCAGTGTACCCCCAAAGGAAGGCGAGATGGATTGGTTTTCAGCCAGTTTGTCTCGTCTTTCATTTAGGGGCATAATCCTCACAATCTCTAATGGCTTCGGTGGGCAAATCACCTATGGTCTGCTTCACCTCATCTGGCGCAGCCTCCCAGTCTCGTTGCACATCTCTAGGGTTAGTCATATCAAAGTATTCTACCAGTTTCCAGAAACCATCTTCGCGAACAAACACATAGATACCGCACGATTTATAGGGCGGCAAAGATTTTGTGAATTCTCCCTGCGGGGTTAGTTGGTTGATTGAGGATACAACTTGTGCGACAGCTTTGAAGCGCTCAGGGCTATATTCAAACACACGAACGTGGGTGACGCTAGCAGATTTAGTGACCAGCCAGAAAGGCTCGTCATAGAGCGCCTGACCCTTCCGTGCCAGTCCCCAATAATCGAGATATGATCCGATTGCCAGTTCTGACTGAATGCTCGGATCTTTGTAAGAATTAAGGCTGAGCCATTTTGCTTTAAAATTCTCAATTACCACCCGGGCCTCCGCTCCATAAGCTGAGGTTAAAAATTTTTCTGCCTCAGCCGTAACCGCGGCTATTTCGCTTTGCTGCCTGAGACTCGCTGCTACAAAAATGAGCGAGACAACTGCTATCGACAACAGAAATAGACAAGCAGCAGATGCTAGTATTACGAAGGGCCTAGAGCTATCGCTTTTTCCAGTACGCATATTGCGACTCTGTGCTTATATTCCAACTGCTGGTTAACCCCCAAATAGCCAGGGCATTTGGAATCTCTTCTACAATCAAGCACGCCCCTAGAGGACATGGCCGCCACCCAGCCTGATCAATTTCAAGGTCTGTTTGAAGCCCTCTCAAATGCCATGCGGCGGAGTTGAAAGCAGATGGTTGCAGTCCCAAAGCAATCGCCCGCTGCGCTCCAGCCTCCAAGTTCGCCGCAACATATTCAACATTTAGCTCCCGATTCAATAGTTGTAGAGCAACTTCATCATATTCGTACCTGTTCTCCGGTGCCGGGAAAGCAAAGACTGAGGGTGCCTCAATCTTGACATTGACGGATACACACTCTCCGATAGAAGGACATGCCTGCCCATGTCTCAAGTTCATCGCGGTGTCGAGCAAAACGTTGCCGATTCCTACCGTTGCCTTTTGTTCGGGCATCGGACCGGCTCCAATAAAAGTGTAGAAACTTTGAGGTATATACTCGCGCAAGAGTATTCCTGGCACATCCCCCCATCTACCCTGGTCGATGGCATCTCCCAGGATATGACCTGAAGTTAGACAGCCTGCGATTATAAAGAAATCCTCAACCTGTTGCTTTGCCTTAGTTCCCAATGATTTGGGCCAACGGATACGACCGCCAATCCGTTGCTCACTAGCAATGACTGAGGCTACCAGCGCTGCAAAGCCATTAGTATCCATTGTGGGAATGCGATTGTGGCGTGCCGCGCTATCCAGGAAAGATTTTTGCAACGCCGTAATGCTCATGACCATATCACAGTCCCAATCTCCCACGGGGCAATTAGGCATATATCCTGATGGATCAGTATAATTGACTGGATTGGAGAGGGAGTAGTTCCATTTGTTGAGAGTCAAGGGTCGCTGATAGTCGCCGGGCCACGCGTCCTTCGAATTGAAGCGTCCATAGGCGGGCGAGTACCACCGCGCCCGCAAGTCCAGCAGCGTCGTCCCCCACTCGCCCGTAAACCCGTACACCGTCGCCGCATCCCCCCGGTTGCTCGCCAGCGTCCCATACGGGTCGTACCACCGCGCCAACGCCAGCCGCCCCCCGCCATCCACCAGCTGCCGCACGCTCCCCAACGCATCCCCCAGGAAGTAGGCCGTGCTAGTGATGCTGTGTTGCGCAATCCGCCCGTTGCCATAGAGATAGGTCTGGGCACCATCGACAAGTATTTGGGTCAATCCGGCATTCAAATCCAGGGTATACGTCGTGACCGCGCCGTTGACCCCCAGGTTCACCCGGTCGCCCAGCCCATTGTAGGCGAAGGTGTAGGTCACGGTCGGCCCCGAGTTCAGTTTCACCAGCCGGTTGGCGCTGTTGTACGTGTAGGTGTACCCGCCCCCGCTCAACAAGTTCCCATTGTTGTCCCAGACGTGCGGGATCCCATCCAAGCTCACCAGCCGGTTCGCCAGGTCGTACGTGTACACGTGCGTCTCGGTCAGGTAGGCCTGCGTCCGCCGGTTGCCCACCGCATCGTACGTGTAGGTGTACACCAGCCCGGTGCTGTATTGAGCGTTCGTCAGCCGATACAACGGGTCATACAGGTAGGTGATGGTGATCGCCTGCGTCGCGCCCAACTCAAACGCGCCGATGTCGCAGCGCACGCTGCCGTTGCCGTCCCCGTCCGCCGCGCGGGCCAAGAGCCGCTGGTCGCTCGGCTCACACGCCGTGCTCGTGCTCCCCGGATAGGCCGGGTCGCCTTTGTCCATTGCCGGACTGCCCGCCAGCAAGGCGTGCGTCAGCGTCGCCGGCCCCGAGCCGGGCGCCGGCCCGTTGTCTTGCAGCGGGCCGAGCTTCGGATCAATTGGGCTTCCGCTCGTCCCGACCTGGTCGCCGTTTACCCCGTTCGTGAAGCCGGAGCACCCCGTGTTCTTGCCAATCAGGTTGTAGCCCTGCGACGTGAACGTCCCCGAACAATCCGGGTGCTTCGTCGCAGCGCTGTTATCCAGGTTCCCGGCAATGAGCGTGTCCCGCACGGTGACCGTCCCGCCGTTGCTCACCCCGCCCCCATCCCCACTCCCGTTCGCGTCGCCGTCCGCCGTGTTGTTGCTCAGCGTCACGTTGCTCAACGTCGCCGCGCCGCTGGTGTAGTTGCGCACCCCGCCCCCGTGCTGGTTCGCCCGGTTGCCGCTCAGCGTGCTGTCCAGCACCACCAGCGTCCCACTGTTGAACACCCCGCCCCCGTCCACCCCCGCCGTGTTGCTCAGCACCGCGCTGTGCGTCAGCGTCAGCGTCCCCCCGCTGGAGATCGAAAGACCCCCGCCGCTGCTGAACAGACCCCCGCTCGTCGTGTTGCTCTGCACCGTGCTCAGGTAGAGCGTGACCGTCCCCGCCTGGTTGTACAGCCCCCCGCCGCTGGCCGTCCCGCTGTTCCCTTTCTGGAGCGTCAGCCCGACAATCTGCACCGTGGTCGTCAGCACGTGCACCAACCGGTCGGTGAAGCCGCTCCCGCCGGTCAGGAGCGTCAGCCCCGCCCCCGCGCCTTGCACCGTCACCGGGCTGGTGAGGTCCAGGTCGCCGTTGACCGTCGTGTCGTCCGTCCCCGTGCGCGTCAGGGTGTAAGTCCCCGCCGGGACGAGGATGACGTCGGCGCTGCCCCCGGCCGGGCAGCCCCCAAAGGCGGTGTTGGTGTTGGCCGCCCGGACGGCTTCGCGCACGGCGCAGCCCGTCCCGACGCCGGAGGTGTTGTATTCGTCGGCGCTGGTCGTGACGGTGATCGTGCCGGGCAGACGGGTGGGCAGCGGCACATTCTCCACCGCCTGCGTCCGGTTGCCGGCCGCGTCGTAGGCGTAGACGAACGACGAGAGCGCCGTCGTCCCGGCCGTGTGCGTGATCGTCTGCACGCGGTTGACCGCGTCGTAGACGTAGCGGCTGGTCACGCCGTTGGGCAGAGTCACGGTCAGCGGCTGGCCCAGCGCGTTGTAGACATAGCCCGTCGTCCGGGTCAGCCAATCCCGGGCCAGCACTAACCGTGACGCCAGGTCGTAGGTGTAACTGACGACCTTGCTATCGGGATACTTGAGCGCCAATCGG
>DAOTXG010000614.1:0-5587 GCA_034435515.1 Anaerolineales bacterium | reverse complement strand
CCCTGCTATCCCGCGACCGCCTGATCCGTAATCTCCAGCGCCTTGTTGACAATCTCAAACACCTCGCGCAGTTCGGCCTCGGTCACCGTCAGCGGCGGGTTGGTGTGGAGCAGGTTGCGCCAGGTGAAGTTGTAGACGCCGTTCTCCTTGAGATACGCGCCGAGTTTAGTCATCTCCGGGCTGGCGCCGGCGTAGGGGGCCATCGGCTCTTTGGTCTTGCGGTCTCTCACCAGTTCGATGCACCCGAACAGCCCAATCGAGCGCACGTCGCCCACGGAGGGGTGCTCGGCTTTCAGGTCTTCGAGCAGATCGGCCATCACCTTGCCCACGCGCCGCGAGTTGCCCACGATGTCGTCCTCTTTCATCACACGCAGCGCGGCCACCGCCGCCGCCAGGCTCATCGGATGCGCGCTGTAAGTCAGGCCGCCGTAGAACACCTTGTCCCGGTAATAGTCGTAAATCTTCTCGCCGATTGCCACTGCGCCCAGCGGCATGTAGGCCGAGGTCAGCCCCTTCGCCATCGTCATCAGGTCAGGCACGACTTGCCAGTGATCCACCGCGAACCATTCGCCCGTGCGCCCGAGGCCGGCCATCACCTCGTCGCAGATGAGCAGGATGCCGTGCTGGCTGCAAATCTCGCGCAGGCCCTGCAAGTAACCGTCGGGGGGGATGATGATGCCGTTGGTGCCGGTCACCGTCTCGATGAAGACCGCGGCAATCGTGTGCGGCCCTTCGTACATGATGACTTCCTCGATCTGGTCGAGGCACTTACGGGCGAAGACCTCGTCGCTGTCGCCCTCGCGGTAGAGCGGACTGCGGTACTTGTACGGATCGAAGACGCGGATGACGCCAGAGATGCCCGGCTCGTTCGCCCAGCGGCGATGGTCGCCCGTGAGCGTGACGGCCCCGGCGGTCGCGCCGTGATACGAGCGATAGCGGGCGATGATCTTGTGCCGCCCGGTGAAGGCGCGCGCCATCTTGATCGCGCTCTCGTTGGCCTCCGCGCCGCCGAGCGTGAAGAAGAATCGCTTGAGGTCGCCGGGGGTGACCTCGGCCAGCTCGCGGCCGATCTCCGCGCGGACGCGGGTAGCCATGCCCGGCCCGGCGTAGACCAGCTCCTCCGCCTGGGCCTTGATCGCGTCAATCACCCGCTGGTCGCCGTGGCCGATGTTGACGCACATCAACTGCGAGTTCAGGTCAAAATAACGCTTGCCATTCGCATCCCAGAAGTATACGCCCTTGGCCTTCGCCATCGGGATGGGGTTGACCGCGTCCTGCGCCGACCAGGAGAAGAACGAGTGCGCTTTCGTCAGGGCGACGATTTCTTCGGCGGTCATCAAGTTAGAATTATCGGACATGAGAGAGACTCCTCGATAGGTTTCACGGCTGGCTGAAAACGGATTCCGCCAGAAATTTCAGGTCGGGCAACACCGGGGAAGTCACGTATTCCCCTGGCCCGAATTCGCCATGCAAGTCGTAGCCTTCCGGGGTCAGTGTATAGACCTCGACCGTGCGCGTCTTGGGGTTGGCGATCCAATATTCACGCGCTCCGGCTCGTTCATAGGCGTCGAACTTCACCCGGCGGTCAGTGCGGGCCGTGGAAGGTGAAAGGACTTCCACCATTAAGTCGGGCACGCCCTCGATGAATTTCCTGCCGACAATAGAGCGGCGCTCCTGTCGGATGAAACAAATATCCGGTTGAACAGGTTGGGCAATGCCCGGCAGGTGAACCTCAATCGGCGCGGCATAAACGACTCCGGCCTGATGCGCGCTGACAAAAACATCCAGGGTGGTCGTGATTTTTACGACAGCATATTGATGCTCTGGGTCGGGCGCGTTGGTCATATACAGCACTCCCTGAATGACTTCGTAGCGCACGCCGTCGTCCGGCAAACGCAAAAAATCATCGTAGGTCCACTGACCCTGCGGCGGCCAGGCCTGATCCTTGGGCAGCATGGGGTAAACGGTTTTAGATACTGGTGCAGCAGGAAGCGCCATCTCCTTTAGCCTCCTACAACAGTGTTTTCAGGCGGGACAAATCTACATTCCCGCCGCTGAGAAGCGCGACGACGACCTCACCCGGCGCGAGAGGTATCTTACCGAACAGCAGGGCCGCGACTCCGGCAGCCCCGGCGGGTTCCACGATCAACTTGCAATGGGCCAGCACCAACCGGAGGGCCTCGACAATCTGTTCGTCGGTCAGCGTCACCACGTCCTCGACGTATTGCCGATTTAGGGAGTACGTCAGGTCGCTCGCAAACGGCGCAGCCAGGCCGTCGGCGATCGTCTCAACCTTGTCCAGGCGCACAGCCCGGCCCGCCGCGCGGCTCTGGAACATGGACGAGGCGCCCTCCGGCTCGACGCCGTACACCTTCACCTTCGGTTGAAGCTCTTTGAAGGCCAGTGCAATTCCCGCAATCAGCCCTCCGCCGCCAACCGGCACGACGACTTTCGTGACCCCAGGCACCTGCTCAAAGATTTCGGCGCCGAGGGTGCCTTGCCCGGCGATGATGAGCGGATCGTCGAAGGGATGGACGAGCGTGAGGTTGCGTTCCCGGCGGATTTCTTCCATTTTAGCAAAGGCTTCCGTGGTTGTTCCGTGCAGGATCACTTCGGCGCCGTAACCTTCCGCCGCCGCGGCTTTGCTGCGCGGGGCGTGGGCCGGCATGACGACCGTGCAGGCCGCGCCCACCTGCCGCGCGCCCCACGCCAGCGCCTGCGCGTGGTTGCCCGCCGAGATGGTGATCAGCCCTCGCGCTTTTTCGTCGTCCGACAGCGCGCGCAGGCGGTTCAGCACGCCGCGCGGCTTGAACGAGCCGGTCTTCTGCAGGCACTCGGCTTTGAGCCACAACCGCGCGCCAATGCGCTTGCTCAGAATCTCCGAACTGAACGCCGGCGTCTGATGCAATTTCCCGACAATCGCGTGCCGGGCGGAGAGGATGTCGTGGAAAGTAAGCATCGGTTCTCCACGTTTCAGACCCTAAGGGTCCCAGAGACCCTTTGGGTCTAGGGCAGGTTGTACTGGCTGCGCTTCAAGTATTGACCCGCGCCCGCCTTGCCGACGAAGTTATCGCCCTCGAAGACCAAATTGCCCCGCGAGAAAACGTAGGCCGGCGCCCCTGGGATGGTCATGCCCTCGTACGGGTTGTAATCTACCCGCATGAAGTGCGTCTGGGCGCTGATGGTGTAGGGTCGCTGGGGATCCCAGATGACGATGTCGGCGTCGCTGCCGACGGCGATGGTCCCCTTGCGCGGGAACAGGCCCATCAACTTCGCGGGCGCGGTCGAAACCAGCTGGACGAAGCGGTTCATGCTCCAGCCGCGATCCAACACGCCGCCCTTGTAAAGCAAGTGCAGCCGGTTCTCGACGCCAGGCACGCCGTTCGGGATTTTGGCGAAACTCTCCAGGCCGAGTTGTTTCTGCTTGGGCAGGCCCTTATAGCCCTCGTTCATGCAGAAGGGGCAGTGGTCGGTCGAAACGGCCTGCAAGTCGTCAACCGCCAGCGCCTTCCACAAGTGCTCCTGGTTCGAGCGCTCGCGGATGGGCGGCGAGCAGATATATTTCGCGCCCTCGAACGAGCCGTCGGCGTAGTCTTCGTAAGCCAGATAGAGATACTGGGGGCAGGTCTCGCCGTAGGCGGGCAGGCCGCGGTCGCGCGCCTCGCGGATCTGCTCCATCGCCTTGTGCGACGAGACGTGGACGATGTACACCGGCACACCCGCCATCTCCGAGAGGGCGATGACGCGGTGAGCGGCCTCTTCCTCCGCCGTCGCCGGGCGCGAGAGGGCGTGATAGTTCGGCGCGGTCTTGCCCTCGGCCAGCATCTTCTGGACAATCAGGTCAATCACGCCGCCATTCTCGGCGTGCATGCAGATCAACCCGCCGTTGTCAGCACTGCGCTGCATCGCCTTGAAGATGGTCGCGTCGTCCACCAGGAAGACGCCGGGATAGGCGGTGAAGAGCTTGAACGACGAGACGCCCTCGTGCTTGACCATCGCGTCCATTTCGGGCAGCGCGTTCTCCGGCAGTTCCGTCACGATCATGTGCAGGCCGTAGTCAATCGCGGCGCGGCCGTCGGCTTTCTTCTGCCAGGTCTCCAGCGCCTGGCGCATGGTCGTGCCACGGGACTGGACGGCGAAGTCCACAATCGTCGTCGTGCCGCCGTGCGCTGCGGCGATGGTGCCCGTCTCAAAATCGTCGGACGAGTGGGTGCCGCCGAAAGGCAAATCCATGTGGGTGTGCACGTCAATCCCGCCGGGGATGACGTACTTCCCCGAGGCGTCAATCGTCTTGTCGGCCTGCAGCGGCAGGCCCTGGCCAATGGCCTTGACTTTACCGCCCTCCACGTAAACGTCGGCGACGTAGTCGTCGGCGGCGGTGATGATGCGCCCATTCTTGATGAGCAGGGTAGCCATAGAGGAGTCTCCTTTGATCAGGTCTCTTGCGTGAAGAAATCCTTGAGCAAACGCGCCAGTCGCCCGGGGTCAACCTTCTCCAGGGGATGCGGCGTGTCCGGCAGGATGGCCAGTTCGCCCTGCGGGAGCGCGTGATAGACCGCGAGGGTTTCCTCCGTACCCACCGTCGCATCGCGATCTCCCAGGCACAGCCGCACCCGGGCTTTGATCTGCCCCCAATCTTCCGGTTTCAGGGCCGGCTGTTCGCCCAGGGCGGTCAGCATCTCGGCCGTCTGACTCAGGACAGCGCGCCAGCCGGAGGCCGTATGCCGTTCCTCCAGCGCGCGGGCAAAGTGCGGAATTTTCTCCAGCATCTTATCCGGGTTGAGCAGCTTCACCTCGCGCGCCGCGACCTCTGGCCTCCAGGCCAGCTTCGTGCCGAGGGTCATCACTCGTCTCACCTTCTCCGATTGATGCCGCGCCAGGTAGAGTGCCACGTAACCGCCCATGCTATAGCCGAAGATGTCGGCGCTTGCCAGGGCGCGCCCTGTCATGTATTCGCCGACGTTTTCGGCAAAATGCTCGATCCGAAACGGGCGCCCGCGCGGCGGCGAACTCCCGTGGCCTTCAAAATCCAGCAGGTGGAGCTGATAGTCACCTTCCAGCAATGGCGTCAGCGGCTCAAACTGTGGACTGGCGCCCACTGCGCCATGCAGGAGCAACAGGTCAGGTTTTGGCATACTGGATTTTACAACGGTCTGTCTACACGCCAAAGCCGGGGGTGAGGCAGTGAACGGCCAGAAACCCGGCCAGCGCGTCGGCCCCCGACGTGTGACCGATGGATAACAGCGCCCGAATCGCTTCCTGCGTCGCTCCGACCTCTTCGCGCTCTAAAGCCTCGAACAGCGTATGCCAGTGCGCCATGCACTCGCCCTTCGCCGCCGCGCGCAGATACGCCGCCGAGAGCGTCGTTGTCAACAGCGCCGCCGCCTCAACCACTGCTTGTAGGGGCAGGTCTTGCACCTGCCCTGCGTGCACCTGTCCTGCGTGCACCTGCTCTGCGTGCACCTGTCCTGCGTGCACCTGCCCTGCGTGCACCTGCCCTACTTGCACCTGCCCTGCGTGCACCTGCCCTATGCCTGGGCCATACAACCCCGCCCAAACAGCCAGCAGCACTCCTACGATAAAATCG
>DAOTXG010000613.1:0-5606 GCA_034435515.1 Anaerolineales bacterium | reverse complement strand
GTGCCCGTCACCGTCGCCGCGCCGTTGAACCATGCGCCGCCGCCGCCGTTGGTGTTGGCCGTATTACTGAGGAAGGTCGTGCCCGTCACCGTCGCCGCGCCGTTGAAGGCCGCGCCGCCGCCGTGGCGGGCTGTGTTGCTGAGGAAGGTCGTGTTCGATACGACCACCGGCCCATTCGCACGCAGACCCCCGCCTGAGTCGAATCCTGCTACCCAGCCATTGCACACCGTCAGGTTGAGCAAGGTCAGGGTCACGCCCGCCGTCGGCACGTGCAACGCCCGGTCCAGAGCGTTGGCGTTGATAATCGTCGCCGCCATATCCGCGCCGTCGAGCGTCAGCGGGTCGGTGATGTCCAGGTCGCCTGTGGCGTTGCCATCTTCAAACGTGCCCCCCAGCGTCAGCGTGTACGTTCCGGCGGGCAGAGTGATGGTGTCCGCGCCGCTGCCGGCGGGGCAGACGTCCACGACGCTATCGGTGTTAGCCGCCTGAATCGCTTCGCGCAGCGAGCAGTCGCCGTCGCCGTTGAGTTCGTCGTCGGTGGTGGTGACGGTAATCGTCGTAGCCGCCCAGGCGGTGGGCCGGCGCGTCAGGCCGTCCAACCCGGCCACCAGCCCCAGGGCCAGGAGCAGGCCAACCAGGCTGGCGAGCAGCATGACCAGTAGTCCGCCAACCTGATTTTGATGGAGGCGTAGTAACGACTTCAGTCGTTTGCAGCAGCCGACGACTAAAGTCGTCACTACAAGCATACCCGTTTCAACTGGACGGACTATTAGCCACCGTTGAGCGGAAAAATGCCACGGCGTGCGTTCGATGGTTTTGGGGATCATGAGATCCTCCTTGAGAAAATGATTAAATGATTTTGACGCGGTGTCAACGGATACGAAACGGATAAACGGATTGGTCGCGCACTATCCGATTCTCATCCATTGACCTCGGACTCCAAAAGCAGAACCCGATAAACAAGTATGCCAACTTTTATCGCTCACTTGGGCGGTGGGCCCCATTTGCGGCGACGATGCTGTTGGAGATGTTTGGGCGGAAACAGGCGCTTCCACTCCAGGCGCAGGCGGCCAAAGTTGATGAGCAAGGCCACCTCGCACTCCAGGCACGCCGCGAAATAATCAATGACTTGAGCCACATCGTCGCTGGTGAGAGGGTGCGTCTGCGCTTTCAGTTCGGTCAGCACACGCTGTGCGACGCGCAAATCTGGGCGATAGACGAACAGGACACGGCCTGTTTCGTCTTCGACGAGGAGGTCCGGCTCGTACTCAAACGCCACTTCAAAGGGCGGCTTGGTGAGCTTCTGCTTCATCGCCTGGTGGTAGAACTCCTCACGGTGCCCTGGGCCGTGCTCGTTGTGTACGGCCATGGCCGCGCCAATGATGCGGTAGGTGATGTCGGCGTGAGGGGCGTTGGGGATAAGTTTGGACACGCGAGCACTCCATTCGCGGAGCGAAATCCGTTTATCCGTTTCGTATCCGTTGACGCCGAGTCTTACCTACCTCAACCTCTGTTCGTGCGCAAAGCGCGCGGTTACGGAAGGTGACCTGCAGCTTGTTGTAGCCGGAAGTCTAGTCCTTTCAGGCAGGGTGTCAAACGCGCAAAATGCCGCAGGATGTCGGCTCGACGGCCTTATTGTGTGTACGCAGAACATGTCAGCGCGTAGGCAGACCGACGCGGTTTCCCAAACCGCGTCGGTCTGGCCGTGAGAAATAACAACGGCCGGTTTGGGAGACCTGTGAGGTCCCGAAGACCTCACAGGTCTGCGGCGGATGGGGTGTGTGCGTGGGCGTATTCGCCATCCGCCAGGGATCACCCCCGGAACCACACGTCTCCCAAAGACCTGTATAATCGCCGCGAACCTGCCCTGACTGTAACCGACTGTCGAAACAATAGGGTGACAGGGCGCGTGACTTTGAACGAATTGCGTAGCAGCAATCGCTCGCCGCCGCGCCGAATTTGAGAGTCAGCCACGTGACCATTATCCGTATTCTCATTTTTCTGCTTGGTTTCAGCCTCGTCGCCGTAACTTTATTTTCGGCCACGCGCACTTTCGTCCTGCCCCGCAGCGCCAACGACCCGCTGACCCGCGTGGTCTTCGTGACCATCTGGCGCGTCTTCCGCCTCCGCCTGCGCTGGGTGCGCGACTATGCCGAACTGGATCGCATCGTTGCGCTCTATGCGCCAATCAGTCTGCTCTCGCTCCCGTCTGTGTGGCTGGCCCTCGTCCTCGTCGGCTACACGGGCATGTTCTGGGCGTCCGGCGTCCCTACCTGGCGCGAGGCTTTTCTCCTCAGCGGCTCGTCGCTCCTCACGCTTGGTTTTGCCTCCGCCGGGACCCTGGCCCAAACCGCCCTCGTCTATTCCGAGGCCGTCATCGGCTTGACGCTCGTTGCCTTGCTGATTGCCTACCTGCCCACCATGTATTCGGCTTTCTCTCGCCGTGAACTGGCGGTGAACCTACTCGAAATCCGCGCGGGGTCGCCGCCCTCCGCCGTCGAGTTGATCCTGCGCTTCCATCGCCTGAAGCGCTTCGACCACCTGCACGAGTTCTGGGAAACGTGGGAGACCTGGTTTGCCGATATCGAGGAGAGCCACACCTCGCTCGCCGCGCTCGTCTTTTTCCGTTCACCGCGCCCCGCTCACTCCTGGGTTACCGCCTCAGGCGCAGTGCTCGACTCTGCCGCGCTCGCCGCCTCGACCCTCGACCTCCCTCGCGATGCCCAGATGGATCTATGCCTCCGTGCGGGCTACCTCGCCCTGCGCCACATCGCCGATTTCTTCCGCATCCCGTATAACCGGGAGCCTCACTACCCTGCCGATCCCATCAGCGTCACGCGCGAAGAATTCGACGCCGCCTGTGATCGGATGGCGCAATCGGGCGTCCCTCTCAAGCCG
This sequence comes from Anaerolineales bacterium, assembly GCA_034435515.1. Classification (GTDB taxonomy): domain Bacteria; phylum Chloroflexota; class Anaerolineae; order Anaerolineales; family UBA6663; genus DATDRS01. Next base: position 2,708 of record DAOTXG010000613.1, on the reverse strand, counting down.
GACCGCGACCAGTGCTGGCGCGACTTCGCGGGCTGGCGCGTGAACTACGATGCAGTGCTGTTGGCGTTATGCGGCCTCACTCTCGCCCCCTATGCGCCCTGGTCCTCCGACCGCGCGCCGCGCGAATTGCGGATTGGCTATAGCGGCGAGATCGAGAAGCCCAAATAAAAAATCAGCGAAGATCAGCGCACGCTTCACGTCAGCGGCATCTGCGTTCCTCCTAACGCTAAACCTGTGAGCCAAAATGCCGCCTCGCCACCGGCTCTAACTCCTCCCATTCGATGCTCGTCTGCCGCCCGCCGTCGAATTCGCTCAACAGCCAGGCGTGAATGGCCAGCAGAGCCGGGTGATCTTTGGGCAGTTCGATCCCCAGGTGCTGCTTGATCAAAAATATCAACCCGGCTAACCCGGAGTCTTTGGTGAGCGAGACCTCCAGCGGCCTGCCGAGCAGGGCCGGGACGTTGAACGGCGCATACATCCACCAGAACTTGTTCAGCCCGTCCGCGTGGACGCCGGCCCGCGTGCGGTGCGCGTCCCGGCCATAGAGCGGATATTTGGGCGGGAGCGGCTCGCCCATCTGGGCGTAAATCTCAGCCAGGTCGTTGAGCGCTGTGAAGTCCGGGCGCGCGGCGGGGAAATATCCCATCCCGATGAGATGCAGCAGGATGCCTTCCAGCGGCGCGTTGCCGGTGCGCTCGCCTTTGCCCAGGCAGGCGCCGTTTATCACCGCGCATCCTTCGCGAATGGCCGCCAGGCAATTGGCCGCGATGAGCCACGTATCGTTGTGCGGGTGAAACTCTAAATCGGTTGGCGTTAACCCGGCCTGCCGGAGCGCGCGGAAGATACGCGGGATGCTGCGCGGCAGCTCGACGTCGTCGTAGGGCAGGCCGAGGCCCATGGTGTCGCACACGCGGAACTTGGGGCGCAGCGCCTCGCCGTAGGGCGCGGCCAGTTCCTGCACGGCCTCGACGAAGGCGAGCATAAAATCCATCGGCGCGCGGGTGGCGTCTTCGAGATGCAGGCGGGGGCGGATGCTCGCCTCCAGCGTGACCTGCACCGCTTGCAGATAAGTCTGCGCGGCCTGGACGCGCCCGCCCGGTTTGAACTTGTGGAAGGTGTGGTAGTCCGAGGCCGAGGCCAGCATCCCGGTCTCGCGCACGCCCAACTGACGAATCAGCTCCACGTCTTTCGCGGTCGCGCGGATCCACATCGTCGGCTCGATGGGCGCGCCGCTCCGGTAGCGTTCCAGCGCGCCTTCGAGCGCCGCCCGGTCGGAGGGGCGGTAGACGAAGAATTCCGCCTGCCGGATCGCGCCCGACCCCCCGGTGAAGCGGCAGAGCACGTCGTAAATCTTCAGGCTTTGCTCGGTCGTGAGGGGCAGGCCGCCCTGCTGCCCGTCGCGGTGCGTGGTCTCGGTCGTCCAGGCCTCGGCGGGGAGGTGGGGTGGGCGCGCGGTCCAGGCGTAGCGCGGAAAGTCCTCGCGTGGGAAACTGTCGAGAAAATATTCCGGGGCCTCCGGGTCGGTCAGTTGCAATTTGACGGTTGTCTCGGTAATAGTGGTCATGTTCATCTCGCCTTCGCCTGGCTTGCCAGTGGTTCGCTTTTCACTATAATCATCACTTGACGACTTGTCAATATTGATTTAACAATCAATATATAATATGTGGATCTCTGCGTCAGCGGATTTGAAACCGCTTCGCGTAAACGGATTGCTTTGCCCATTGAGCCGCTGCCTGATCCGCTTATGCGAAACGGTTGCCAATCCGGTGACACTGAAGCCCTTCAATTCCTGGAGAAGCCGCAATGACCAGTCCCCGCTACCTCACCGCCGGTGAGGCGGCAAAAGAACTCCGCATCAGCCCGGCGACGCTCTACGCCTACGTCAGCCGGGGGCTGATCCGCTCGGAGGCGAGGGGTGGGAGCAAGCGCGAGCGGCGCTACCGGGCGGAAGATGTGCAGAAACTGAAGGAGCGCCAGGAACAGCGGCGTGACCCGAGCAAAGCAGCGGAGCACGCCCTGCACTGGGGCGCGCCCGTCATGGACTCGGCCATTACGCTGATTGCCGACGGGCGTATCTACTATCGCGGGCGTGACGCGCTGGAGTTGGCGGCCCAATGCACGGCCGAGCAGGTGGCGGCGCTGATCTGGACTGGCAGCCTGGACGAGGCCGCAGCATTGTTCGGCTCTGCGCCAGGCGCGTTTTCTCCCCGTTTCCAGGCCGTGCGGCAAGGCCTCGCGGGATTGCCGGCGGTCGAGGCCTTCCAGACCCTGCTGCCGCTGGCCGCCGCCGAAGACCCCGCCGCTTACGACTTACGCCCGGCATCGGTCGCCCGTGCCGGTGCGCGTATCATGAAATTGATGACGGCGGTTGCCGCAGGGACAGAGCCGAAAGAGGCGAGCATCGCCCAATCCCTCCAGCGCAGTTGGACGCCGCGCAATGAGCGAGCGACGAAGTTGATTGACGCAGCCCTCATCCTGTGCGCCGACCACGAGTTGAACGTCTCGGCGTTCACCGCGCGTTGCGTCGCCTCGGCCGGTTCGACGCCCTACGCGGTAGTGAGCGCGGGCCTGGCGGCCTTGCAGGGCCTCAAGCATGGCCGGCACACCGAGCGGGTGGAGGCGCTGATGCAGGAAGCCGGGAAGCCGGCGCGGGCGCGCGCCGTCGTGACGAGCCGGCTCAAGCGGGGCGAGGCCATTCCGGGGTTCGG
>DAOTXG010000612.1:0-1621 GCA_034435515.1 Anaerolineales bacterium | reverse complement strand
TATAGAAAGCGCTTGTTCCCTGAGTCCTCCACCCGCGTCGAGCGCGAGGTGATTTCCAACACCATCGTCGGCGGATGCCCCTCCTCCCACAGTTTGTAAACGCGCCGCGCCGTCTTAGGAACGCCGCGAACCACGAACACATCGGGCGCGACCGAGGCCGCTGGATTGCCCTCTTCGTAATACATCAGCAGGTTGCCGGCCACGTACACCTGTGGGTCGTTGCGAAAGAAATCCGTCAGAGTTTCGATAGCGTCTGTCAGCGCCTGGCGATGCGCATCCGTCTCGGCTATAGGCTTTCCGTCCGCTTCCGGGTATTCAATTTGTGGGCGAGCCTGGGTAAGCGTCAACGCGCTCATTATCCTATTCTGATCTGCCTGCTATAGAGATTGAGAAAATGATTTTGGCTCTGCGTCAACGGATACAAAACGGATAAACGGATTGAGACTATCCGCTAATCCGCTACCCATCCGCTGACCGACTCACCCTCACAAACTTCCTCTTCCCCACCTGCACCACCACTTCGTCGCCGAATTCCAGCCGCGCGGCGACGTCGCTCACCGTTTTGCCGCCGACCTTCACGCCGTTCTGCTCCATCAGCCGCCGCGCTTCGCCCTTGGAAGAGGCGAGCTTGTGCTCCGCCAGGAAATCTACCAGCAGCGGCTCGCCTTGCACGACCACCGTCTCCATATCTTCAGGCAGGCCGCCTCTCTGGAAAATGGACTTAAAATGCTCCTCGGCGGCGGCGACTTTGTCCTCGCCGTGATAGATGGCGACGATCTCGCGCGCCAGTTCCATTTTCGTGTCGCGCGGGTGGCGCGTCCCCTCGGCCAGCCCGGCCTCAATCGCCGCGATCTGCTCCGGCGTGTAGCGCGTGACCAGTTTGAAGTAAATGGGCATCGCCGGGTCCGGGAGGGACATGATTTTGCCGTACATATCCTCCGGCGTGGCATTGATGGGGATGACGTTGCCGGTGGACTTGGACATGCGCTGGACGCCGTCCGTCCCCGGCAGAATGCCGTGAATGACGCCCACGAGCGGCCTCTGCCCCAGCGCCTCCTGCAGCTTGCGCCCGGCGATGATGATGTTGAAGAACTGGTCGGTGCCGCCTACCTGGACGTCGGTGTTCATCGCGACGGCGTCGTAGCCCTGCATCAGCGCGTAAAAAGTCTCGTGCAGGAAGATCGGCTCGCCGGCGTCCAGCCGTTTGGCGAAGTTCTCACGCACCAGAAACTGCTGGACGGTGAAGTGCTGGCCGAGCCGGATCAGGTCGAGCAAAGACAGTTCGGAAAGCCACTCGCCGTTGTAACGAATTTTGGTCTTGTTCCGGTCGAGGAGGCGGAAGGCCTGCTCGGCGTAGGTCGCCGCGTTCTCCGCCACCTGCTCCTGCGTCAGGATGGGCCGCGCCTTGTTTTTGTCCGACGGGTCGCCGACGAGGGCCGTGTAACTGCCGATCAGGAACGTGACCTCGTGGCCCAGGTCCTGGAATTGGTGCAGTTTGCGCATGGAGATGGTGTGGCCGAGGTGCAAGTCTTTCGAGGTCGGGTCGTAGCCGCAATAGACGCGCAGGGGCCGGCCTTCGGCCGCGGCTTGCGCCAGACGCTCGCGCAGCTCGCGGGTCATG
>DAOTXG010000611.1:0-3387 GCA_034435515.1 Anaerolineales bacterium | reverse complement strand
GGTCGGCGTTGAGCATGGCGGCGGGGTGCACCTGGGCCAGCCGCGCGCCGTGCAGGCTGGCTCCGGCAAAGTTCGCGCCAGCCACGTTGGCCCTGGTCAGGTTCGCCCGGTCGAGCATCGCCTGGGTGAGATCGGCGTTGGCCAGGTCGGCGCCGGTCAGGTTCGCGCCAGTCAGGTCGGCGCCGGTCAGGTCGGCTTCGCCCAGGTTGGCGAAACGCAGGTTGGCTTCGTGGAGGTTGGCCGAGAACAGGCGTGCCCCGGTGAAGTCGGCCATCACCAGGTCACCCTGCGACAGGTTGGCGTCGTAGAGCGTGGCCTCGCGCAGGTTCGCCATGTTGAAGTTCACGTAGGCGAGGTGCGCGACGCGCAGGTACGTCCGCGACAGGTCGGCCTCGATGAAAATCGCCTCGACCAGGTTGGCGCGGAAGAGGGTGGCCCCGCGCAGCGTGGCGCGCGTGAGGTTGGCGCCTTGCAGGTCGGCTTCGCGCAGGCGGGCGCGGTTCAGGTTGGCCTCGATCAGGTCGGCAATCGCCAGGCTGGCCTCGTTCAGCGTGGCCTCGGCCAGCTGCGCCTGGTTCAGGTCGGCGGCGTTCAGCGCAGCGCCGGTCAGGTCGGCGTAGCACAGGTTGGCCCCGCGCAGCACGGCGGCGTTGAAGACCGCGCCGCGCAGGTGCGCCCCGCTCAGATCGGCCCCGGTCAGGTCGGCCCCCGTAAAGTCGGCCTGGCTCAGGTTCACGCCGCTCAACTGGATGCCGCTCAGGTCGAGCAGGCGGAAGTCGCGGTCGCCTTTCACGTAGTCGAGGAGGACTTGCTCGCGAGTCAGCTCGGACATGGTGGGATGAAGTCCTGTTGAATGAAGGAGGTACGCAATACGCAATACGTAATACGCAATACGTATTGCGTCCCAAAGGGATGCTTCGCGATATTGGGTATTGCGTAGGTGTGCTTTAGGGCCTCTGCACTTCCCCGCCTTTATACACCCACACGTCAAATAATGCATCCAGGTCGCAGGCGCAGGTTTGCTCGGCGGCGGCCTGAAAGTCGGCGGCGCTGGCGAAGCCGTAGCGGTAGGTCGCGTAGTAATTTTTCAGGAACTGGAAGAAGGTCTCGTCGCCCAACTCGCGCCGGAGCGCGTCGAAGAACAGTGCGCCTTTGAGGTACACCGTCGTGCCGTAAGCGCCCTCGGACGGGTAGTCTCCGACCGGCAGGCCGATGGGCAGGTCGGCGGAGTTGGACGACAGCACGTCGTCCCACAGGGCGTCCAGGAAATCCCGCGCGGCGCGCGGCCCGTGGACGTTTTCCCGGTAGAGCGCCTGGGTGTAAGTAGCGGCGGCTTCGTCGAGCCACGGCTCCACCAGCTGGTCGTCGCCGATCAGGCTGTAGAACCACTGGTGGCCGACTTCGTGCACCGTGGCCTCTTGAAAGAAAGGATCGTCCCGGACGACGCCGATGAAGATCGCGCCAGGGTATTCGATGCCGCCGAAGGCGCCGGGCGCATCCACCACGTCGAGTTCGGCAAAGGGATAAGGGCCGACCAGTTCTTGCAGGGTCTTGATCTGGCCTTCGGTGTAGTTCAGCATCTCCTGCGCGAACTCGTCGTGCTCGGCCAGCAGATAAGCGTTGAGCGTGATCCCTTCGGCCTCGCGCTGGTAGTGTTCGAGCGGGCCGACGACGAGGGCCAGGTCGCGCACCGGGCCGGCGGCGAGCGTCTGCGTCTGCTGGCCGCCGGACTGCCCGGAGTCGAGCACGCTGCCGGTCCCCACAATCGCCAGATCGCGGGGCGCGGTCACGCTCCAGAGATAGAACGCCGTATCGCTGTTGGTCGTGTCGCCGCCCGTGGGCGGGGGCTGCGTCTGCCACTCGCCTTCCACCAGGCGCGGGATGAGCGGGTAAAACGTCGGGGCGAGCAAGACGCCGTGGGTCAACCCGAACCGTGCGGGGCCAGCCGAATCAATGCCGGAATACGCCGTGATCTCAAATTCGGCGCTCACGTCCACGACCGCGCCGGGCGGCAGCGGCTGGGGCAGGTCCAGGCGCGCGGCGAGGTCGTCGTGCTCGAAAACCGGCCGGACTTCCACGCCGTCCACGGCGACGTGGCGCAAGACCATGTCGCTCAGATATTGCGCCCGCTCGTTCGGCCAAAGCATGAGATAGATTGCGTCGAGCGCAAAGTCCTGCTGATTAGCATAGCGCACGCGCTCGCGCCCGGACAGCGTCGCCGTGCCGTCCGCATTGAAGGAGACGACGACGGCGATGACGTAGCGCGTGGCCTGGGGGAATTGATCCACGTCCCCGGCGAACTCGGGCCGCAGCGCCGCGTGGAATTGGGCCAGGTCTTCAAATCCGGCCGGGAGGGTAGGCTGCGGCGCGGGTGTTGGCCCGGCCGTCGGCGTCGTCTTGGGCGCGGGCGACGTGGGCCGGGGCGTCTCCGTCGGCCCAAAGAGGAAAGCGTCGGTCGCCAGGCCCTCCGGGCTGGGCGGCGCGGCGAAGTTGTATATCGTCTGGCAGGCGAGCGAGGCCAGGATGGGCAGGAGCAGTCCCAGCCTCTTGATGCGCTTAGAGAGCGTCGTCATTGACTGTCAGTCTTTTTTTCAACGGATGAAACAGAAGCTTCGCAATCGGATTTTTTTCCGTTCGCCTGAGATGCAGTGCGCCGGTAATTTCATTTCATGCACGAATAGGGGAGACAGGGAGTGTGCCCCCCAGAGGACTCGGACCTCTAACCTCACGGATGTAAGCCGCGCGCTCTGCCAATTGAGCTAGGGGGACAGTGATCGAATTATAATGGGCAGACGGGAGAATGACAAATGAAAGGTGGCAAGTGGCCGGTAGCAGGTGACAAACGTATGAACACTAAATTCCTTGCCCGCGCGGTCATCGTCCTGCTCGCGCTCACGGTGGTTATTCTCGTCGCCGCGTCGTTCTACGCCGAGGAGATTGTGAGCGCCGTTTTCCCCGGCGCGCTGGTGGCTATTCCGCTCGGCCCCATCCCCTCACCCCCGACTATCGTCGCGCCGCGCGGGGCGTTGCCCGCCGGGCCGGGCGGCCTGAAAGAATGGACGCGCTACGGAAACGGCGATTACGGATTGACCGGGAGCGGTTTCCTCTTGCGCCTGCATGACAGCCGGATCATCGCCGTGACTACTGCGCACAGCGTCGAGGCGCTCGGCCAGCCGGGCAACCAGCTGAACCGCATCGCCTTCAGTTTGCCGGATCAGCCCCGCCCGTTCGTCGTCGAGTGCGACTCACTCTACGGCCTGCCCGGCGTGACCCGGCGGGGGGATGATCTCACCGTAGACTACGTGCTGCTCAACGTCAATGGGCCGCTCGATAAGTCGCTGGCGCTAAGTCCCGACCCGCGCGGCGCGCCGCAGCCGGGCGAGTGGG
>DAOTXG010000610.1:0-11190 GCA_034435515.1 Anaerolineales bacterium | reverse complement strand
GTCCTGAAGATAGTCCAGGCGGTCAATCATACCCGGTACGTCGCCGATGCCGTCGCCGTTGCCATCGGCAAAACTGCGCGGGTAAATTTGATAAAAGACTGCTTTTTGCCACCATTTTAGATTAGTCATGGGTTGCCTTTACGAAAGTGGTGCGTATTGCGTATTACGTATTTCGTATTCCTGTAGCGCTTTCCTAATCGGTTTTCAGGCGGTTTTGTCAACGGATTGAGCGGATTGAACGGAAACAATCCCGACCGCGAAGCGTCCGTTCCACGCGAAGCGGTTGACGAAAAACCGTAAATGCAATTCGGTGTGTGCTCTAAAGGACAAAGTAATAGAAAGCCAGGATAGACAACTCGGCGCCAATCGTCCAGGCAAAGAGCCGCCATGACTCAGGCCGGCCCACCCGCTTCCGATGGTACTCCGCCGTGCCGATCACAAAGCCCATAAAGGCCAGCGCCAGGACAAACATCAGCCAAATGGTCTGCCGTTCGGCGTCTCTCATATTGCCGCCGAAGTAGCCATAAATCAGCATGTAGATCAGCTGGATGAGACGGAGGCCCTCCAGTCCCAAGCCAACCGTCGTGAGCCACAACATGAAGGCCGCTGCGCTCACCGCCGTCCGCCCCGCCCGCGACTGCATATTCATTCTGAACCTACCCATCGTTCGTTCGTGGGAGCGGTTTGTAATCGCGACCATCGCGGCTTCAAGCCGCTCCCACGCCACTCCCCAAATTCGCGGTAATTCGCGTAATTCGTGGCAAAAAGCCCCATGGTCAGAGCCCCTCCAGTTTCAACTCCTCCGCGCGGTGGCAGGCCACAAAGTGGTCCGGCTTGAGCTCGCGGAACTCCGGCGTCTTCTGTTTGCACAGGTCCACCGCATAGCGGCAGCGCGGATGGAAGTAGCAGCCGCTCGGCGGATTGGACGGGTCGGCCACGTCGCCCTGCATCACAATCCGCCCCGACTTGGCCCTGGGGTCAGGCTTGGGCACGGCGGAGAGCAGCGCCTCGGTGTAGGGGTGCAGCGGGTTGGAATACAACTCCTCCGCCGCCGCCATCTCGGCGATCTTGCCGACGTACATCACCGCCACACGGTCGGAGATGTGCTGCACGACGCTCAGATCGTGCGCTACGAAAATATAAGACAGATTGAAGTCCTGCTGCAAATCCTGCAGCAGGTTCAGCGTCTGCGCCTGGATAGACACGTCGAGCGCGGAGACCGGCTCGTCGCAGATGACCAGCCGCGGGTTGAGCGAGAGCGCGCGGGCGATGCCGATGCGCTGCCGCTGCCCGCCCGAAAACTCGTGCGGATAGCGCCGCAGGTGGTCGGGGCGCAGGCCCACCCGCTCCAGCAGCCGGACGATGACCGCCTCGGTCTCCGGCCCCAGGCCCTTGCCGTGAATCACCATCGGCTCGCCGACGATGTCGGAGACGGTCATGCGCGGGTTGAGCGAGTTGATCGGGTCCTGGAAGACCATCGAAATTTCCTGCCGGACAGTCTTCATCTGCTCCGGAGTCAGTTCCAGCAGGTTCACCAGCTTCGGCTCGCCCCCCGGCGAAAGTACTTTGGATTTGAAGAACACCTGACCGCCGGTCGGCTCGTACAGGCGGATGATCGTCCGGCCGGCGGTGCTCTTGCCGCAGCCGCTCTCGCCCACCAGCCCGAGCGTCTCGCCCTCGCGGACGAAGAAACTGATGTCGTCCACCGCTTTGACGTGCCCGACCGTCCGCCGGAGCAGTCCTTTCTGAATCGGGAAATATTTCTTCAGGCCGCGGACTTCCAACAGCAGGTTGTCGCCTTTAGCCAGGGTCTGGGGTTGCGCCGGGGTGTGTGCATGTGTTTCGGCGGCCATTCTCAAACCTCCTCATAAAGCAAGCAGCTGGCCCAGTGGTCCTCGCCCACCTTTGTCCACTTCGGCGCGATCTTGTCGCACTTGCCCGGCATGAACATCGGGCAGCGCGGGTGAAAGACGCAGCCCGTGGGCAGGTTGAACGGATCGGGCACCATCCCGGAGATCGAGGCCAGCCGTTCCCCGGCTTTCTTGCTGCCCAGGTGCGGGATGGATTTGAGCAGCGCCTGGGTGTAGGGGTGCTTCGGGTTGTAGAACAGGTCCTCCACTTTCGCCCGCTCGACGGCCTTGCCCATGTACATCACCACGATCTCGTGAGCCATGTTGGCCACGACGCCGAGGTTGTGGGTGATGAACATGATGGCCATGTCCACGCTCTGTTGGAGCTCGCGCATGATGTCGAGGATCTGCGCTTCGATGGACACGTCCAACGCGGTCGTCGGCTCGTCGGCGATGAGCATCGCCGGCTCACAGGAGAGGGCGATGGCGATCATCACTCGCTGGCGCTGGCCGCCGCTCAACTGGTGCGGGTAGTTGTCCACGCGCTGGTCGGGCTTGGGGATGCCCACGCGGCGCAGCATGTCAATCGCAATCGCGCGGGTTTCTTCTTTCGTCACCTGGCGGTGGGCCATGATCTGCTCGGCCAGCTGATCGCCGACCTTGCGGACGGGGGTCAGGCGATGCAGGCTGACGGCCTCGTTGATGTGCGTCCCGGCGGTGTAGACGGGCGTCAGCGAGCTCATCGGCTCCTGAAAGATCATGCCGATCTCGCCGCCGCGGATCTGGCGGATGGTCTCGCCGTCCGCGTCCAGGTGCGTGATGTTCACGACCTCTTCCATCCCCGATTTGCCATTGGTTTTGATGCGACGATAGTACAAAATCTCGCCCTGCGTGATTTTGCCCGGCTTGGGGATCATCTGCAGGATGGCGCGGGCGGTCATGGACTTGCCGCACCCGCTCTCGCCGATGACGCCCACCGTCTGGCCGCGATAGATGGTCATGGTCAACCCGTCCACGGCCTTGACGATCCCCGCCCGCACGTCAAACTCGACTCGCAAATCTTTGACTTCGATCAACGGTTCGCTCATGGTCGTGTCTCTCCTGCCCAGACCGGACAGGTCTCCGGAGACCTGTCCGGTCTAGACAATTTTTAGCGGCCACCATAGGGATCGAGGGCGTCACGCAGGCCATCGCCCAGCATGTTGTAGGCCAGTATCGTCACCAGGATAAACGGCACCGTCCACAGTTCCCAGGGCGTCGTATGGATCGCGCGGACGGTCGCCGCATCTTGCAACAGCACACCCCAACTGGTGAGCGGCGGGCGCAGGCCCAGGCCCAGCCAACTGAGGGCCGTCTCCGCGAGGATCATGCTCGGGATGGCGAGCGTGGCGATGACGATGACGTGGCTCATGGTGCCAGGCAGCAAGTGGCGGAACATGATGCGGACATCTGAGGCCCCTGCGCTCTTGGCCGCCAGCGCGTATTCACGCTCCCGCAGAGAAAGGATGAGGCCGCGCACCTGCCGCGCCAACCCGCCCCAGCGCACAAACGACAGGATGACGGTGAGCATGAAATAGACGGCGAGGGGAGGCCAGAAGCTAGGAATGGCAGCCGCCAGGGCCATGAAAAGCGGGATGTCTGGGAAGGCGTTCAGGAACTCGGTTGTGCGCTGGATGAGCTGGTCCACCGCCCCGCCGTAATAGCCCGATATAGCGCCCAGGACGGTGCCGAAGAAGAGGGTCATGATTTGCCCCAGCAATCCGATGAGCAGCGAGAGGCGGCCCCCATACATGATGCGCGTGAACCAATCGCGTCCGAGGGCATCGCTGCCCATGATGAAGATGGAGGCCTGGGGGTCGTCGGAGATCACGCCGTACAAGTGGATATCTGTCGGAATGAACCCGAGCAGCAGATAGGGGTCCCCTTTCACGAACAAGCCGATGGGATACATCTGCGTCGGGTCTTCCGCATACGTGCGCGTGCGTTTGACCTGATCGATCTTCCTCTGAAAACCATACACGAAGGGCTGCAGGTGAAAGCTCCCTTGTTCGTCGAAGAAGTGGATCCGGTGGGGAGGCGCCTCGACGAAATCAGAGACACGCTCCAGCCGATAGGGCGAGATGAACTCGGGGGTGATCACAAACGACGTGTAGAACAGAACCAGGATGACGCCGCCGACGACGGCGACCCGGTTCCGCTTGAACTTCCACCACACCAGGCTCCAGTAGCTCTGGCTGATCTGTTTCTGCTTGACTGGGACGGTGGTCATGGTTTGTTCTGCGACGGCCATTTTCTCATCTCCCGATTGTCAACGCTACATCGTCACACTCGTAGTAACGACTTCAGTCGTTACCTCCCCCGCCCCCGACTCGCCTGCTGCCGGGTGATGCCTTCGTACGGATACGGCCACGGCTGGGCGCTGGCCTGCTCCAGCCGTTCCATGTGCTCGTTGCTTAACGCCCATCCGGTCGCGCCGAGGTTGTCCTCCAAATGCGCCAGCGTGCGCGCGCCCAGGATGGGCGCGGCCACCGCCGGTTTCTGCAACAGCCAGTTTAATGCGACCTGCGCCGGACTCTTCTCCGCTTCCCCGGCAACGGCCAGCAGGGCGTCAATGACTTGCCAGGTATGCTCGTTGGCGTAGGCGCCCCACGCCTCGCTCCAGCCGTGCTTCTCCGCCACCGCAATCCGCGTATCCAGGGGCGGCGCAGTCATGCCCCGGCGATACTTGCCGCTCAACCAGCCGCCGCGCAGCGGGCTCCACGGAATCACGCCGACGCCTTCAGCCTCGCACACCGGCAGGAGCTCCCACTCAATCGAGCGGTCAAGCAAGTTGTAGAGCGGCTGCAAACAGGCGAAGGCCTCCCAACCATTCTGACAGCTGATGTCAATCGCCTTTTGCAGTTGCCAGCCCGCGTAATTGCTCGCGCCGAGATAACGCACCTTGCCGCTTTCCACCAATTGGTTCAGCGCGCCCAGCGTTTCCTCCAATGGCGTGCCAGGGTCCCACATATGCACCTGATACAGGTCAATATAGTCTGTCCCCAGGCGGCGCAGGCTGGCCTCCACAGCCGAGAGAATGTGCTTCCGGCTCAGCCCCACGTCGTTCGGCCCCGCGCCCATGGCAAAACGCACTTTGGTGGCGATGACGAAGTCGTCGCGCCGTTTGCCCCTCAGCCACCGCCCCAGGATTTCCTCCGAGACGCCCTGCGAATACACGTCGGCTGTGTCAACAAAATTGCCGCCCGCCTCCGCGAAGCGGTCCAGCATCTGGACGCTGATCTCTTCGGTGGATTCGCGGCCAAACGTCATCGCCCCCAAACACAACTCGCTGACTTTCAGGCCTGTTCGACCCAGATAGCGGTAGTTCATCCCAGGCTGCACTCGCTCGAGCGGTTACGCTATACGGAATACGCAATACGCTCTAGCACGTATTCCGTATTGCGTACAATCTCGCCGACGAGCATCACTCCAACCTTATGCGCGGGTCCGCCCACGCCAGCGCCAGGTCTGCCAGCAGGTTGCCCACTAACACCAGGAGCGTGATCAAGACGATGCACGTCCCGGCCATGTACATGTCCAACTTGCGTAATGAATCGATGTACAAGGGGAAGATGGTCGGCAGGTTCAGCACGACTGACACCAGGCCGCCGCCGCCGATGATGCCCGGAATGGCCTCCGACCCCAGGATGACGATGAGCGGGTTGATGGCGATGCGCACGGCGTGCTTCCAGATGACGGTGTTGTTCGTCAAACCGCGCGCGCGCGCCGCTTCCACAAACGGCTGGCCGAGCGTATCCAGCAGGTTGCCGCGCATGATGCGCGTCAGGCCGCCCACGCCAGTGATCGCGCTGATGAAGGCCGGGATCCACAGGTGATTGAGCAGGTCAACGAACCGACCCCAACTCCAGGGCGCATCCACGTAGGCCTGTGAAAACAGCCCGGTCGCTTCCACGTCCAGGACGGTGATCGCGTAATACAAGATGAGGAGCGCCAGCAGAAAGCCGGGCATGCCCAGGCCGACGAAACTAATCGAGGTGATGATCTGGTCGCCCAGCGAGTATTGTTTCACCGCCGAGAAGACGCCGAGCGGGATGGCTAAAACCCAGACCACGATCAGCGTCGCGATGCCCAGGATCACCGTCATGGTCATGCGCTCGCCGAGCAAATCACTCACCGGGCGCTCGTATTCGAACGACTCGCCAAAGTCGCCTTGCAGGAAGTTCACGGCCCAGTTGCCGTATTGCCACAGGAACGGCTTGTCTAAGTTATATCGTTTACGGTAGGTTTCAATCTGGCCCTCGGCGCTGCGGTCGCCCCGCGCGCGCAGTTGCGCCAGTTTCTGAGTCAGAAAATCCCCGGGGGGGAGTTTGATGATGACGAAACTGACGAACGATACCATCACCACCATGATCAGGGCATAGATCACACGCCGGATGATGTAGTTGGCCATGCTGACCTCCGCCGGTCAGACCGGACAGGTCTCAAAGACCTGTCCGGTCTCAGTTACGTCAGACCGGACAGGTCTCAAAGACCTGTCCGATCTCAGTTAGAACGTTACTTTACTGGTCCATCCACCACTGCGCCGCAATCTGGTTGCCGGGGGTCGAGGGCGCCCACGGGCCGACCACGCCGAAGTTGAGGATGTTGCGCATGTAATCCTTGACGATGATCGGCATGGGCTGGTCGCCGGCCACGCTGATCACGAACGGGCCTTCCTCGATGACCACGTCAATCGCCTCCCAGACCACCTGGTGCCGGTCCTCGATGGTGCCGGTGTTGCGGGCTTTGGCATACAGGTCCTGCAACACTTTCGCCGGGCTGCCATCTTCAGGCTTCACACCGCACGGATACTTATTGCCCTCGGCCGGTTGGTCGGTGCACTTCTCACCGCCCTTGGCGTACCAGCGGCCCTCGAGCGGGAACATGTAGCGGTTGACGATTGGGAACAGCCAGTCCGGATAGGTCAGGATGTCAATCTCGGAGATGTGCGCGCCGCGGAGCATGTAGTAGCCTTCGTTAGTCCGCGTGTCCACATCGGGTTGACCCTGGATGTTATTGACGCGAACCTTGAGGCCCAGGTTCGTGCCCCACTGATTGACCATCTCGTTCCCAGCATCCACCTGCACTTTCAAGCTGCCGCCCCAGTCGGTCACGTCAATGACCAACTCGAGCGCTTTACCGCTGGGCAGGGTGCGGAAGCCATCCGCGCCCTTCTTCATCCCGATATCGTCCAGCAGGGCGTTGGCCGCGGCGGCGTCGAACCCGGCGTAGGCCTCGGCCCATTTCTTGTAGACCTCCTGGCCTGCGGGGCTGGCAAAGTGCCACGACTGCGGGCTGAGGGTCATGCCCTTGGCTTCGCCGATGCCGCCCCAGGCGACGTCAATTACACGCGTCCGGTCAAAGCCCAAGGAGAGCGCCTGGCGGAAGCGCTTGTCACGCAGGATCTCGCGGATTTCGGCCGCTTTCTCGGGCGTGTCGTCGTCGTAGTTCTTGCCGCCCTCGACGTAGTACTGGTTGACCATGTAGCCAGGCCAGGCGCCTGCGCCGTTGAGGTAGTTGTCGAGGAAGTGGTAGCCGCCCCTGCTGGCGTTCTCGTCCAGGAAGGGGATCTCGTTCGGGCCGCCGCAGATACGGAAGGCTGTGTCGTACTTGCCCTGCGAGCAGTTCAGGATGCGGGTCTGCTCGTCGGCGACGATCTCGATCTGGATGGCGTCAATGTACGGCAACTGGTTGCCCTCGGTGTCCACGCGCCAATAGTACGGGTTGCGCGTAAACGTGTAGAGCTGGCCGTCCGACGACAGCTCCGTGAGACACCAGGCGAAAATGCACGGATAGCCGGGCGTCTGCCACCACTTGTCGATGTTGGTGTAGTCTTCCCACGTCTTGCCCGTTGCGTACTTGGGGTGGTACTGCTTGAGGTAGTGGGCGGGCTTCATGAAGTTCTTGGCGAACTCCCAGAAGCCTTGCGCCATGAAGTACGGGTCAATCCACAACGGGCGGTCCGTGGACTTCCACACGACGGTGTACTCGTCCGGGAACTCCATGTTAACTGGCGTGCCGTCGTCGTTGCGCAGGTAGGCCGGGATCGTCCAGATCTTCTGATCCGGGTTCTTGGCGAAGTCTTCCCACCAATACTGCCAGTCCGCGCTGGTGTACGGCTCGCCGTCGGACCACTTGAGGCCCTTGCGCATGTGCAGGGTGAAGGTCTTGCCGTCCGACGACCACTCGTAGGACTCGACCAGCGCCGGTTCGTAGCCGGTCAGGTCGGACTTCCACTTGATCGGCGCTTCCACGGCGAAGTACAGTTGGACGTTGCCGACCTCTGGCCACCAGGACGCGGTGTGGATTGTGCCGCCATACTTGCCGACGGCCTCCAACGGCGTCGTGACCACCGGCTCATCCGGCAGACGATCCTCAACCGGCGGGAGCGTGCCAGCCTTGGCCATATCGGCCAGCGCCGGGGCTTCGCTATATTGGGAGACTTCGGCGGTTGGGACAGGGGTCGCTTCGACCGGCACGATGGCGGGGCTGGTGTTGGTCGGCGCCGGGGGCTGGGTCGGCTGGACCGCCGGCGTAGGCTGGGCGCAGCTGGCCGCGACCAGCACGAAAACGATCAAAACGCTCAAAACGTACTGCATCTTTCTCATGGCTTTTCTCCTCCTGAAAAGCAGGACAGGAATAGGGGGATCACATGATCCCAACGTCAGGCGTGTTGCTATTGAGATACCAGGGACATTATGCAGTCTGTTAGGTTGTGAACCACCTCCTCTCCAAGAGAAACCCGCTAAAAACAACTTCCCTTCAGACCCTAAGGGTCTCGGAGACCCTTAGGGTCTGAGCCAGAGTTATTCCCAGACGAGTCCTGAGGGTCAGGCGCGACGACGAGCATGAGAAGATGAAAGATGGCTTGAGTTTAGCACCATCATCCTGACTGTCAAGCCCGCCTCTCTGTGGCCCAGGGCCTTTCCCAATCGCAGGAGCGGCTTGCAGCTGCGACTGAACGGGTCACAACCGGCGGCCAGCGCGGGTGCCCGCCGACTATCGCGGATGCAATCCGCTCCCACGGCCAGCGCGGGTGTCCGCTTCGCGCCGCTCCTACGCCACATAAAACTCTTTGAGTCAATGGACATCGTAGGTCACGCTTTGAGCGTGACAGCTTCTAACCGCGCCAATCGTCACGCTGCAAGCGTGACCTACGTGATTTCCTCAGACACGAAGTGTCTCCAAGACACTTCGTGTCTGGAAGCCGTAAACTAACAATGGAAAACTCTCTAGACAGATTGTCGAGTCCGCTGGCGACCGGCGTACACATGGGTCTGAAACGCCAGCGTCAACGCCAACGCCACCGCGCCCATCGAGATCGAATGCCGACCCAACGCCGCGCGAGCAATGCGGGTAGCCTGAAGAGAGGCGCGCAAACTATGTTGCTGCACGGCCTCCTGAATAGGCCCCAGAATTAGTTCACCCGCCTCCGCGACGCCGCCGCCGATGAGAATCAAGCCCGGGTTGAGCAAATTGATCAGGCTGGCCAGGGCGCTGCCGATGTGCCGTCCCGCATCGCCCAGCAACTGCTGGCTGATCGCATCGCCGGCCTGCGCCGCCTGCGCCACATCGTGGGCCGTGATCTCGTGACCCGGCGGCAGACTGGCCAGCGCCGTGCGCTGGCCGGCTTTGACGGCCATCTGCGCGCGCTGAGCGATGGCCGCGCCGCCGGCCATGGCTTCCAGACACCCGTAGTTGCCGCACTTGCACGGCGGGCCAGCCTGGTTGATCGTCACGTGCCCGATTTCACCCGCCGTGCCCAGGACCCCGCGATACACGCGCCCCTCCAACACAATCCCGCATCCGATCCCGGTGCCGATTTTGATGTAAGCCAGGTTGGATACTCCCTGGCCGGCTCCGAACGTCCACTCGCCCAAAGCGCCCAGGTCCGCATCGTTGTCAATGCTGACGGGCTTGCGCCAATGCTCTTCCAACCGCTGGCGAATCGGGAACCCGTCCCAGCCCGGCATGATGGGCGGGGAGGAGACCATGCCCTGCGCGGCGACGACCGGCCCAGGCACCCCAAGGGCAATGGCTTGCACCGCTGCCAGATCACAAGCGTCTTGGGCCAGGGTGCTGGACACTAACTCAACCATGCGCCGCAGGCAGTCCTCCGGGCCATCAGCGATATTCAACCGGGCTTCGGCCTCGCGCAGGACCTGACCGCGCAAATCCGCGATGACGACCAGGAGGTGGGAGGCGCCTATATCCACCCCAACCACGCGGCCGGCCTCCGGGTTGATTTCCAGCACAATCGGGCGGCGTCCGCCCCGTGACGTCCCTGCCCCCCGCTCCAGCACCAGGCCAGAGGCGATAAACTCGTCAACGATGACCGAAACCGTCGAGCGGCTGAGGTTCAACTGTTCGGCAATCTGCGCCCGTGAGATTCCCTCCGAGGTTCGGCGAATAAGATCAAGAGCAGCGTCTTTGTTCATTCGCCGAACAATCTTTTCATCAGGCTTCATTGAGCACTTACCCCAAGACCGACAATCAGGCTGAACTATGGCATTTCGTGGTTATAAGCAGGATAAGAGTATGACCTAGATACTAGCACACCCGGAGAATTTGTCAATAAGCAAAACAAAGTTAACCGTAGACCGACGCGGTTTTTGAACGCGTCGATCTCGCCCCACCGCTTGTGTGCACGCAGAGGCTGCAAACGGTAGAGACGTTCCGATGGAACGTCTCCACGAGACGCCCCACTGGAGAGGCGGTCACCGGGGAGACGCCCCACCGGGGCGTCTCTACAGCACGCTGGCCTGACATATTTTGCGTACACACCCACCACTTTCAGGTGATTGACTCGGCTGCCATTTCGTGTCATAATCCCGGCATCATTTCCCGCCAGTGGCGGGGCCGTTTATTCCTGGCTATCCTTTAGAAAGGAGGAGGTGGTGTCCAAAATGTGTAGTAGCAGTAACCCAAGCGCCGGGGCACCCCTCCTCAAGTAGGATAGGAGTGCTCCGGCGCGAACAAAAGGCCGTCCTCGCGGGCGGCCTTTTGTATTAATACCATGACTCTCCCCATCGGGAAACTCCCCCCGGCCCTGCTCGCTCGCCTGCTCGCCCTCGACGCTCCTCCCACTCCCGCGACGGGCCGGGTGGTCGTCGGGCCGGGCATCGGCCTGGACTGCGCCGTGCTCGACTTTGGCGACCGGTATCTGGTCTGCAAGACTGACCCCATCACCTTCGCCGCCGACGAAATCGGGTGGTACGCCGTCCAGGTCAACGCCAACGACATTGCCTGCTCGGGGGCCGCGCCGCAGTTCTTCCTGGCCGCCGTCCTGCTCCCCGAAGCA
>DAOTXG010000609.1:0-24464 GCA_034435515.1 Anaerolineales bacterium | reverse complement strand
AACACGCTAAAGCGTGTTAGGATGAGTTAGGAGGAGCGCCCAATGTGCTTCAGCACGTTTGGAGTCTCAGCCGCCGAATGCATTCGGCGGGCAGGGGCAAGGCCCAAGATCCCCGCGAATGAATTCGCGGGCTGGGACAGAAAACACGCTAAAGCGTGTTAGGATGAGTTAGGAGGAGCGCCTAATGTGCTTCAGCACGTTTGGAGTCTCAGCCGCCGAATGAATTCGGCGGACAGGGGCAATGCCCAAGATCCCCGCGAATGAATTCGCGGGTTGAGACAGGAAACACGCTAAAGCGTGTTAGGATGCGTTAGGATGAGCGCCCAACGTGCTTCAGCACGTTGGGAATATCAGCCGCCGAATTCATTCGGCGGGCAGGGGCGAGGCCCAAAATCCCCGCGAATTCATTCGCGGGCTGGGACAGGAAACACGCTAAAGCGTGATAGGATGCGTTAGGAGGAGCGCCCAACGTGCTTCAGCACGTTTGGAGTCTCAGCCGCCGAATTCATTCGGCGGACTCGGCGGACAGGCGCAATGCCCAAGGAGATGGCTATGTCATTCTGGCGATTGTATTATCATTTGGTCTGGTCAACACAAGAGCGCGAGCCATTGATTCAGCCAGAGGTCGAGAAACGCCTCTATGCCTACATTGTGGCGAAAGCCTCTGAACTGGAGGTGTATATCTACGCCATCAACGGCTGGAACGATCATGTTCACCTGTTGGCCTCCATCCCGCCCAAGCATGCTATCGCCGACGTGGTGAAACATCTGAAAGGCGCAAGCTCACACGACCTGAATCATGCCGGCGGCCTGGAGGGGCGTTTCGGCTGGCAACGCGGTTACGGCGTGTTCAGCCTGGGCGAGAGCCAGCGGCCAATCGCCGAGGCGTATGTCAACAATCAAAAGCGCCACCACGCCGACCAAACGACTAACCCCTGGTTAGAGCGGTGTGATGAGTTGGATGAAGGGCCGTCCGACACCGGACTGAGGGCTGGCGCGGTGCCGCAAATTGTTCGTGAGACGCCAGCCGTGTATCCGGTTTTGGGCGAACCGCCCTTTTAGCCACGAATGAATTCGTGGTCTGAAACCACAAACACGTTGAAACGTGTTGAGTGCCCAACGTGCTTCAGCACGTTTCCCGTTTCAGCCGTTGATTTCAATCAACGGAATCTTAGCCACGAATGAATTCGTGGCCCGATGCTCAAAACACGCTGAAGCGTGTTGACACATGCCCAACGTGCTTCAGCACGTTTCCCATTTCAGCCGTTGATTTCAATCAACGGAATCTTCAGCACGTTTCCCGTTTCAGCCGTTGATTTCAATCAATGGAATCTTCAGCACGTTTCCCGTTTCAGCCGTTGATTTCAATCAACGGAATCAACGGAATCTATCCAATGGCATTGGAGGAAATCATGACCGTCTTAGAAGCCAAACAAGTCAAAAAGCAATACCAGATGGGCGAGGTCACCGTCAGCGCGCTCGGCGGCTTGAGCCTCGTCGTGGACAAGGGCGAGTTCGTCGCCATCATGGGGCCGTCCGGGTCGGGCAAGTCCACGCTCCTGCACCTGCTGGGCGGGTTGGACGGGCCGAGCGACGGCGAAATCACGCTTGCCGGCCAGCCGCTCTCCCGGTTGAGCGACAACGAAATCACCGTCGTGCGGCGGCGCAAGGTCGGATTCATCTTCCAGTTCTACAACCTGCTCCCCACGCTCACCGCCGAGGAGAACGTCGGCCTGCCGCTGCTCATTGACGGCCAGAGCCTGGACAAGCACAAGGACAAGATTGACAAACTGCTCCGGCTGGTTAGCCTGGCCGACCGCAAGCACCACAAGCCCGACCAGCTCTCCGGCGGCCAGCAGCAGCGCGTCGCCATCGCCCGCGCATTTGTGAACGACCCCGAAATTGTGCTGGCCGACGAGCCGACCGGCAATCTGGACTCAAAATCCGGCACGGCGATCCTCGAACTCTTGCGCAAGACGTGCGACGAACTGGGCGCGACGATTGTGATGGTCACGCACGACCCGCGCGCCGCCTCCTTCGCCGACCGCGTGGTGTTCCTCAAAGACGGCCAGATCGTGCGTGAGCTGAAAAACGAGACCCATGGGCACAACATTCAGCCGATCATTGACGTGATGGCGGGATTGGAATTGTAGATTGCTGACCGCTTCGCGTGATTGCTGATTGAATGCCAAATCAGCAATCAACAATCGTCAATCGTCAATCCTCGGGAGGTTTCGCTGTGTCCGATTCTTCGCCAGAACTCCGGCGCTACCTGGAACGCGCCCTGCCGGAATTGGAAGAGGAGCTGGCGGTCTATCGCGAGCAGGCCGCGGGCGCACGGCGCGGCCCCGGGGATGCGCTGCAAGACCTCGTCCCCGCGCTGCGCCAGCGCGTGTGCGCCGAGTGGAAGTGGTGCGACAAGCGGCAGGACGCCCGCTTTGACGACCCCGTGAACATTGCCACGCTCCTCGTCACCCTCCTCGCGCCCGACGCGCTGCAGTGGCAGGTCCCCGCCGCCCTCGTCGCCGTCATCCTCGTCAAGCGCGGGCTGGATGCGTTTTGCAATTGCCCACCGTTGGGAGAATAGGGGAAGCGATGCCACTGCCGCCCGAACTCCGCGTCGAAATCCGCAAAGTCGGCGACAAGTTCCACGCCGTGACCGAGCGCGCCAGCGGCGGGGAAGTTTGCGCCAACACCTTTGAGCACGACCCGGACAAGTTGATCCACCTGGAGCCGCAGTGGATGCTGGAGAAAGGCGCGCGCCTGCCCGCCGAGGCCCTGCGGCAGGACGCGGGCGCGGATAAAACGGCGCGGCCTCCCGACGACCGCCTGCTGATTCAATACGGCCAGCGCCTGTACGGTTATCTCTTCGGGGATGGGCAGAAACTCAAGAGTTTTCTGGAGTTCAACGACGCCTACCGCCCGCAGGCCCGCCTTACCCTCTGCCTGCACCCCGACGCCGCCGCACTGTGGAGCCTGCCGTGGGAATATCTGCACGACGGGCAGGAGTTTTTGTGCCTGGACGGCAGGCTGCTCCTCAGCCGCCTGCCGCTCAAACTGGGCGAACTCTCGCCCGCCGGGGCCGCGCCGCCCCTGCGCCTCCTCGTCGTCATCGCCGGGCCGGACGACCAGCACGAGCTGGACTTCGAGCGCGAGCTGGCCGTGATTCAAGACGCGCTGGACGACGCCATGCGCGCCGGACAGGTGGAGGTGGATTTCCTCGACGACGCCACCTTCCCTGCCTTGCAGGACGCCCTCAGCCGCAAGCCCTATCACGTTCTGCACTACACCGGGCACGGCGCGTATGTGGAAAAAGAGAAGCGCGGCGTGCTGTGCTTTGAAGATGAGGAAGGCCAGACCGACCTCGTCGGCGCGGACAAATTGCGCCCGCTGTTGGTAGGGCGCGATTTGCGCCTCGTCGTGCTCTCCGCCTGCCAGAGCGCGAAGACCAGCGGGCTCGAGGCCTTCGACAGCGTGGCGACCGGCCTGCTGCAGGCCGACCTCCCGGCGGCCCTGGCGATGCAGTTCGGCGTGCTGGACGATTCGGCGATTGAGATGGCGCGCGTGTTTTACACCGAACTCGCGCGCGGGCGCTCGCCCGTCGAGGCCCTGCACCAGGCCCGCCAGGCCATGCGCCACCACGACGAAAAACGCCCGCCGGAAGCGCGGCGCTTCGATTGGGGCGTGCCCGCCCTTTACCTCCGCGCGCCCGCGATGCGGCTGATTGATCCTGCCACCGTCGGGGCAGGCCCTGCGCCTGCCCTGGGGCATCCGCAAGGGATGCCCCTACCGGATTTCGGCGGCCTGCCCCTCCCGCGCGTGTTCGTGGGGCGGCGGCCCGAATTGCGCGGACTGCGCCGCGCCCTGCGCGGCCGCCTCCCCGCCCTCTTCGTGCGCGGCATCGGCGGCGTGGGCAAGAGCACGCTCGCGGCCAAACTGCTGGAGCGGCCCGGCGTGCAACTGGATGGCGCGCTCGTCATCCGCTGCCACGAACTCTCCCTGCCCGCCGACGCGCTGACCAAGCTGGCGAGCTTCTGGCAGAAGCAGGGCATCGCGGGCCACGCCGAGGCCGCCGCCCTCCTGCTCGATTCCCGCCACGACCCCGCCGACCGCGCGCGGCAGGCTTTGCAGATGATCGCCGACCGCCGCTACCTCGTCGTCTTCGACAACCTCGAAACCT
The DNA here is from genome assembly GCA_034435515.1 of Anaerolineales bacterium. GTDB lineage: Bacteria > Chloroflexota > Anaerolineae > Anaerolineales > UBA6663 > DATDRS01. Next base: position 20,284 of record DAOTXG010000609.1, on the reverse strand, counting down.
GGCTCGAACCTCCACCCAACCCTCCACCCTCCACTCTCCACGCCTCACGGATTGCCGACCCGGCCCTCCGGGCCATCCTCCACGGCCTCCTCATCGCCCGCGCAAACACCACGTTCCTCTTCACCTCGCGCCACCGCTGGGCGGAGGTGGAGAGCCTGCCCGCCAGCAACCGGCGGGAAGTCCAACTGCCCTCCCTCACCCTGCGGCAGGCGGTGCTGCTCATGAACGCCCTCCCGCGCCTGAAGGACGAGCCGTTGAAGGACAAGCTCGCCGCCTATCAGCGCGTCGGCGGCCACCCCAAGACGATTGAGCTGCTGGACGGCTGGCTCTCCGACGGCCGCACCCTGCGCGCCCTGCTCGACGACCCCGCGCTGGGCCGGATGCTGGCCGAAGAATGGGAACGCTATTTCCTCGACGACCTCCTCGCCCGCCTCATCCCCGCCGAGCGCGACGCCCTGACCGCACTCGCCATCCTCGAAGAACCCTTCTGGTGGGAAATGGTGCGCGACTTACTCCCCCTCCCTCTCCTGACGGTTTTATCGTCAGGAGAGGGAGGGGGCCGGGGGGTGGGTGAGGCCCTCTCCCGCTTCCTCGACTTCTCCCTCATCCAATTCCACGCGCCGGGAACAACAGCGCCCTGGTACACCCTCCACCCCGTCGTGCGCGACTACCTGCTGGGTCGCCTCACCCCCGACCAGCGCCGCGCCTTGCACCTCCGCGCCGCCGAATACTACGGCAAACCGTTTGTGGAAGCCGCGCGGCAGGCTATTGAAGAAGCGCGGCGTGAGGCCAGCAAGAAGGGACAGGGGTTTTTGACAACAGTGCGCCGTGCCCTGACCGGAAGCAAGGAAGAACAGCCGCCTGCCCCTACCGAAGAAGAAATTGAATCGCTGGCCCGCAGTGACAGAGGCGTCGTCGGCGCGCGGGTGGGGCAGACGCAGGACATGGGACGCGCCCGCTGGGCCATGAACCGCGCGCTGGCGTGGCAGAACCACCTCTTCCTCGCCGGGCAGGCGGATGCGGCCGGAGAAATCGTTACCGCTGTGTACGATGTGCTGGCTCGCTGGGGCCAGCGCGACGCGGCGAAAGCCCTCCTGCGCCGCAGCATTGACTCGCGGGAAGGCTTCGCTCGCGCCGTCGCTCAGGGCAACCTGGCGACCCTGCTCAAGGACGAAGGCCGCCTGGCCGAGGCGCTGGCGACTTACGAGCAGGCGTACCAGACCTTTGCCGTGCTGGGGGCCAGACGGCAGATGGCGGGGGTCTTGGGGCAAATGAGTAATGTGTATCGGGGCACGGGCGACTATGACCGGGCCATCGAAAAGCAGTCCGAGTCGCTGAAAATAGAGCGCGAGATAGGGAACGAAGAAGGCCAGGCCATCAGCCTGCACCAACTCTCGATGCTTTACATGCTCAAAGAGAACTACGACACGGCCCTCCAGCACAGCCGGGAGGCGGAGGCGCTGTTTCGCAAATTGGGTATCGAGGCGCATGTTGCCGCTACGCTCCACCAGCAGGGCCTCATCCTCACCTTCCTCAACCGCCCCGCCGAGGCCTTCGAGCGCTTCCGCGACAGCCTGGAAATCAAGCGCCGCATCGGGAACGAGTCCGGCGCGGCGGACAGCCTGGGCGAACTGGGCGGCCTGCTGAGGGATGCGGGGCGGATGCGCGAGGCCATCGCCGCGTTCAACGAGGCGCTGGAGATTTATCAGCGGCAGGGCAATCCCAAGATAGGGCAAATCCTGGAATTTTTAGGCGTTGTCCATGAACGGCAGGGCGAATACGCCGCCGCGCTGGAGAAGTACGAGCAGGCGCGGCTCATTTACCAGCAGGCTATGCCCACCAACTTGCCTATCATCGAGAAACACATCGCCCGCGTGCGGGGGAAGATGGGGAAGTGACTATTAAGTTGGCAGCGGATTGTGTAGCGGATGTAGCGGATAGTGTTCCATCTGTTACGTCCGTTACGTCATCTGCTGCCGGAATGGGCCAGCCGCACCCGCCTCCCCTCGCACGGACTGCCGACGAACATCTCCATCGCGCGGGCTTTTGGTTCGAGGAGCACGGCGAAGCAGGTTTTGTACTGGCGCAGGCGCGGGGGATCCCCATCAGGATGGCTGCACACTGAGTCCGCTGTGCCGGTGTGGTCACATGCAATCTGGCGCAGTGTCTCTGCGTCAATATGTCCGGCGTCGTCGGCTAGAATCTCGGCGGCGCGCGCGCCGCGCTGGCGCGAACCCTCGCTCCGCACGGTTTCGATGGCCTGCGAGCCGGGCGCGTGGCAGTGGTTGGCGTGCGCCAGCCAGCCCTCGCGCGGCGCGAGCACTTCAAACTTCGTCGCGGACGTTTCCAGGCCGCACAACCCCCGCTCGTCGCCGAGCAGATAATGGATGCCCGAAGCGCGCTCACTCCGCCTGAGCACGCCGAGCGCGGCCTCGACCGTCGCCTCGCGCAGCGCCGCGCGCACCGCGAACGTGAAAGGGACGCCGGGCCGCGCGTCGGCCATGTTCAGGTGATTGATGACCACGCCGAGGCCCGCCGCGTTGATCCCGGCGCAGCCCACGACCCCCGCAAAACTCGCCGCACACGCGGGCGGCGCGCTCTCCCCCTCGATTTTCAGCGCGACCACAAACGGTTCGAACACGGCTTTGGTGTCGAAGTTCTGCCCGAGGTAGACTTCTCCATCCCGCGTGGCAGGCGGGCACGCGCCGTAAGTCGTGCAGCCGGCGGAATAGTTGTTCGCCGTCGCCGGGCGCACCCAATCCGCGAGGTCAATAAACGTATTCAGCGATAGAATCTCCCGAAACGGCAGCCCGCTTCCCGCCGCGATCCCGCGCACTTCCTCGACGAGCTCCGGTGCAAAACGCTCGCAGGCGGGGAGGAACTGATCGGTCACGCGCAGGATTTTGTCGCGGGCCAATTCAAACCCGACGACATACCGCGCGGAAAACTCGAGGAACGCGAAATGCGCCTCGACCATCCCGGCGACGAGGTCGCGCGCTGTCGCGCCGTGCGCCCGCCCGCGCTCGTGGGGCGAGCCGCGCAGGTCGAGGACGAGGCAGACGGGCGCGTCGTTGGAAGATGCCATCATGGGTAGTATACACGCTTATTCTTGGGACTTGTAAAAGAACACCTCCACAGTTTTGACGGGCTGCTTTCTGTCAACGAATGTGGAACGAATAAACGAATGAGTATACGCGCGACGCAGTTTCACTCTCTGCTGGATGGCTTCCTGCAGTCCTTCGTCCGGCTCCCCGTTGCCCTGCTCGACACCCACCTCAAGTTCCAGCCGATTGACGCAGGTCAGGTCGCCGCGCTACAACCCCTGCCCTGACCGCAAGGTCGGAAAGATCACATGGGCGGAGTGGGTCAATACGCAATACGCAATACGTAACACGTAATACGTGTTGCGGTCCCGCTTAAGATAGAATTACCCCCATGCAACTCTGGGGCAAATTCGCCTCTTTCACTCCACTTGTCCTCTCGCTGCGCAACATGCGCGCGCGGTGGATGCGGACGGCGCTCACCTGCCTGGGCATCGTCCTCGGCGTGGCGGTCATCCTCGCCATCTCGGTGACCAACGCCAGCACGCTCAATTCCATCCGCGGCGTGTTCGACGAGGCCTCGGGCAAATCCAGCCTGCTCATCCAGGCCAGCTCGGCCGACGGCGGCGGGTTCGACGAAGCCATCCTGCCACGCCTCCGCGCGCTCGACGGCGTGGTGGAGGCCGCGCCGGCCGTGCAGGCGCAGACGCTCCTCGCGCGCGACGCGCAGGACTGGCAGATCGCCTTCGCCATCAACGGGCGCGCGGCGGGGAACACGCTCGAATTTCTCGGCGTGGATGCACAGATTGACCCCCAAGTGCGGCAGTACGAGTTGACCGCCGGGCGCTGGCTGGACGGCGAGAACTACGAGGCCGTGCTCACTCAGAAATACGCCGACGAGAAAAACCTCCACCCCGGCGAAGACCTGGTCGTCCTCACCCCCGGCGGGCAGGAGCGGCTCAAAATCGTCGGCCTGATCTCCAAAAACGGCGCGGGCCTTCTCAACGACGGCGTCATCGCCTTCGCACCGCTCACGGTGGCGCAGGATATGTTCGACCGCGGCCACGACATTGACGAGATAGACGTGGTGGTGACGCCCGACCTCGCCAACTCGACCGAGGCCCTCGCGGCGCTCAAGGAACGGGTGGCCGCGCGGCTCGGCCCGGATTACGAAGTCTCGTACCCGGCCTCGCGCGGGCAGTTGGTCACCCAGATGCTCTCCACCTATCAGCAGGGCCTCTCGTTCTTCTCGGTCGTCGCGCTGTTCGTCGGCGCCTTCCTCATCTACAACGCCTTCAGCATGACGGTGCTGGAGCGCACGCGCGAGATGGGCCTGCTCCGCGCGCTGGGCATGACGCGCTCGCAAATCCTGCAGCTCGTGCTGGCCGAGGCGGTGGTGCTGGGACTCCTCGGCTCGGCGCTCGGCGTGGGGTTCGGCGTCGTGCTGGCGCGCGGGCTGATCTGGCTGCTGGGCGCGGTCGTGGCGACGAACATCAGCCAGATTTCCGTCCCGCTCGACGGCCTGTTGCAGAGCCTGTTGGTAGGCGGCGTCGTCACTCTGGGCAGCGCGCTCTTCCCGGCGGTGCAGGCGGCGCGGGTGAGTCCGCTGGAAGCCTTGCGGGTCGCTGCGCAGGGACAGCCGTCAAGCCGCCGCACCCGGCGTGTGCTGTGGTTCGCCGGCCTCGCGCTCATCTTCATCGCCTGGGCCGCGCTCTACCGCCTCCCGTGGCGGCCCGAGGTGGGCTTTCCCATCGGCAGCCTCGCCATCCTGGTTCTGTTGACCGGCGCGACGCTGCTCGTCCCGGCGGTGGTTAGTCTCTCAGAGCGGCTCGCCCGGCCCACCGCGATCCTGGTCTTCGGGAACGAAGGGATGCTCGGCTCGAGCAACGTCCGCCGCTCAGCCGGGCGCACCTCGCTTACCGTCGCCTCGCTCATGGTCGGGCTGGCGATGGTAATCGGCAACAGCTCGCTGGCGACCGCGTTCATCCGCGACATCACCACCTGGGTGGACACGGCGCTCGGAGGCGACCTGTACGTGCGGGCGCCCCTGCCCATGCGGGAACAGTTCGAGCGCCAGCTGGCTGTCCTCCCTGGCGTCGGCGGCATCACCAAAATCCGCTACTTCTCGGTGAAGGTCGCGCCCTCGGCTACGCGGCGCGCGTCGGAAACCGAGGGCGAGAACACGATCATCTACGCGGGCATTGATCCGGATACGTACCGCGCCGTGGGCGAGTTCGAGTTCGCCGCGAACCAGGGCGACCCGGAGGCGAACTGGGCGCGCTTCAGGCAGGGCGACGCATTGTTCATTTCCACGGTCGTCGCCGACCGCTACCAGGTGAAGCAGGGCGACTGGCTGCGGCTGGTCACGCGGCGCGGCGAGCACGATTTTTACGTGGCGGCGGTGGCGGTGGACTTCACCGGGCAGGGCTTCATTGTCACCGGCTCGTGGAACGATATGCGCCGCTGGTTCTCGCAGAGCGGCGTAGACCGCTTCACCATCCAGCTCGCGCCGGGCTATACGACCGGCGAGGTGCGAAAGACGATTGAAGATAAATACAAGGCCTCGCGTAACATCGCGGTGGAGACGACCGAAGAATTCAAGTCCAAAGTGCTCCGGCTGGCGCAGGAGTCCTTCCGGCTGTTCGACGTGCTGGGGCTGATCGGCATCGTCGTCGCCGCGCTGGGCGTGATTAACACGCTGATGATGAACGTGATCGAGCGGCAGCGCGAGATCGGCGGCCTGCGCTCGCTCGGCCTGACCCGCTGGCAGACGACGAAAATGGTGCTGGCCGAGGCCGTCACGCTCGGCCTGATCGGCGGCGTCTTCGGGCTGGGGTTCGGCTACTTTCTGTCGCAGATTTTCGTCAAATCACTCAATGCGCTGTCCGGCTATGACTTGAAATACACGTTCGAGTTGAGCATCTTCATCGCCGGCGCGTTCATCGCCTTCGGCGTCTCGCAGATCGCCGCGCTCTATCCGTCGTGGAAGGCGGCGGGGGTGAATATTGTCGAGGCGATCATGCATGAATAGGAGTAATCATGCCTCGTACCCGTATTTTGATTGGAGCGATTGTTATTGCAGGATTGGTTGGCTTAGGTTACTTCGGATACCAAAACTATCTCGCGCCGGCGCCGCCGACGCCACCGCCCGCCGCCATTTCCAATGGCTCGGAGAGTCCTGCGGTCGTCACCGCCGAGGGCAAGATTATCCCCGCCCGGGACGCGGCGCTCGCGTTCCGGGTATCGGGGCGGGTGGTGGAGATTCCGGCGGAAGAAGGCAATAGCGTTCAAGCCGGGCAGGTCTTGATCCGCCTGGAAGACGCGGAGTTGAAGGCCGCCGTCGCGCAGGCCGAGGCGGCGGTTGCACAGGCCCAGGCCGGGGTCGCGCTGGCCCAGGCCCGGCTGGAGGATATTCTGGCCGGGCCGCGCCCAGAGGAACTTGCTGCCGCCGAGGCGCAGGTGAAAGCCGCGAGTTCAGCCGTCGGGCAGGCCGCCGCCCAGCGCGACGAGATCGCCAAAGGCGCCACCGATGACAAGATCGCCGCGGCGCAGGCGCAATTGGTGCAGGCGCAGGCCCAGCAAAAAGAAGCGCAGAACGCGCTCGACCAGATCGTTGACAACCAGTTCCACGGCTGGGTGCGCGAGCAGGCGCAGCTCAAAGTGAACGCCGCCAACGAGGCCGTGGCCGCCGCCCAGGCCGCGCTCGACCAGGTTCTGGCCGGGGCCAGCGCGGAGACGCTGCGCGCTTACAACAGCGCCGTCGGAGTCGCGGCCAACCAGCGCCAGGTCGCCGAAGCGCAGCTCGACTTATTGAGAGCCGGGGCGACGCAAGCGCAGATTGACGCCGCGCGCGCGCAGGTGGCCCAGGCCCAGGCGTCGCTCCAGTCCGCGCAGGCTGCACTCGACGCCGCGCGCGCCCAGCTGGCGCAGACCACGCTCGCCGCTCCGTTCGCCGGGACGCTTGTCAGCCTCGACGTCGAGGTGGGCGAGGTCGTCGTCCCTGGCGCGCCGGCGCTCATCCTCGCCGACCTCGCGCGCTGGCGGATGAAGACGACCGACCTGGCGGAGACCGACGTGGTACTGGTCAAACCCGGCCAGCCGGGCGTGGTGACGCTCGACGCTTTTGCGAACGTTGGCTTCGACGGCGTGGTGGCTGAAATCTCCAACCTCTCCGAGACCAGCCGCGGCAACACGACCTACGCCGTGACGCTGGACCTTGCCCCGACCGACGCGCCGCTGCGTTGGGGCATGACGGCGTTTGTGGATATACAAGTGGGGCCGTAACCTTCTGCGGCAATTGGTAGTATGATTGATAGATAAAGGTCTCGTATGTCGGAATGGGTCGGGCGCACGCTGTCCAAAGTCGAGATTCAAAAACGCCTCGGACGCGGCGGCATGGCCGAGGTCTATCTCGGCTACCACACCACGCTCAACCGCCCGGTGGCGGTTAAAATCCTGCACGGCTTCCTCGCCGAAGACGAGACCTCGCTCCGGCGTTTCCGCGCCGAGGCGCAGGCCGTGGCCGCCCTGCGCCATCCCAACATCGTGCAGGTCTTCGACTTCGACCTGACCGATGGCCGCCCCTATATCGTCATGGAATTACTCGAGGGCCTGACGCTTGAAGATTACCTGGCGGCGCTCCACGCCGCGGGCCGCCGCCTGCCCCCCGAAACCACGACTCGCCTGGTCGTCTCGCTCGCCGCCGCGCTGGACTACGCCCACGCGCGCGGCATCGTCCATCGCGATGTCAAACCTGCCAACGTGATGCTCCGGCGTGAAGCGGGGACGCTCGAAGCCGCCGCGCCGCTGCCCCTCGACGCCGACCTCGTCCTCACCGATTTCGGCGTCGCGCGCCTGGCCGTGTCCAGCCTCCGCACCGCCTCTGGCGCCATCTCCGGCACACCCGCCTACCTCAGCCCTGAGCAGGCGAAAGGTGAACCGGTGGACGCGCGCTCCGATATTTACTCGCTGGGCATCATGCTCTACGAAATGCTCGCGGGCAGAACCCCCTTCGACTCGCCGACCGAGACGGCCATCTCGCTCATCCTCAAGCACATCGCCGAGCCTCCGCCGCCTGTGCCGCGCGTGAACCCGGCGGTGCAGGCCGTCGTCGACCGCGCGCTGGCTAAAGACCGAGGGGCCCGCTACCAGCGCGCGGGCGACCTCGCCGCCGCACTATTGACCAGCATCTTTGGGGCCAACGTCCCCGCGCCGAAGCCCCCAACCCCTGGCTCGGCCCCGCCCCTCGCCGGCTTGCTGGAGGCGCTCGACCTGTTGACCACACAGGCCCGCGCCTACGAGCGCGCCCTGCCCCCAAACAACTATCCGGCCCGCGCGGCGGTGACCGCTCTGGGCGAGTTGGCCCGCCGCGCGCTCAACGAAGCCCGTGACCTTGCGGCGGCGTTCGTCGAAGATTCCGCCGCCGGCGGAAAACCCCGTCCGCCGGCCCTCGCAGGTCCCCGGAGCAAAGCGAAGGGGCCCCATCCCTTCTCGCCGCGCGAACTTGAAGTGCTGACGCTCGCCGCGCAGGGCCTGACTAACAAAGAGATCGCCTACCGCCTCGGCCTCAGCGAGCGCACCGTGCAGTTTCACATGAATAGCGTGTTTAACAAGACCGCGACTCAATCGAGGACGGAGGCGGTCGCGCTGGCCCTGCAGAAGGGGTGGCTTTCTCAGGAATAACTGCCCGGCAAAAAAAACCGGCTCGCTTGTGGCGAGCCGGTTGAACCGCACCCACGCCTGGTTTTACGGCAAAGACGTACTTGTTGCTGACGGGGTCGCAGAGGGAGGGGGGGTATTCGTCAGCGTGGGGGTCGCCGAGGGCGTGGGCGTGTTCGTCGGTGTTTGGGTGGGCGTCGGGGTCTTCGTCGGCGTCTTCGTGGGTGTCGCTGTCTTCATCGGCGTCGCGGTCGGCGTGGATGTCCCTGGCGCTTCCGCCGCCGGGTGTACCACGACCCCCAGCACCCTCCATCCGCCGCTGGTCACGTCGCGCGGCGCAATGATCGTCACCCGCCGTCCCACGGCCAGTTGCTCTGCCCGCTCCAGGGGCAAAATCTTTATGCTTTCCGTGAGTGTAAAGGTGTAAGTCATGCCGTTCTTCGCCTGGATCGTAATGCTTGTGCCAGGCGTGTAGGCCGTGACAATCCCTACCCGGTGAACTTTTGGCGGCTTGCCTGGGCGGCTGCTATTTCCCTGCCTCTGCGTCGTCTGCCCCACGGCGTTGTCCGCGGCCCTCGGAGTAGGGGTCGTGTCGGGCTTGCCGTTCCCGTTGGCATTGCCGCCCTGCCCCTGGTTGCTGCCGGGGCTGTTGCCGCTGCCCTGTCCTTGATTATGGCCGTTACCCTGTCCCTGGTTGGCGCCGGGACCATTGCCGCCCTGCCCCTGATTGTGGCTGTTACCCTGCCCCTGGTTATTGCCGGGACCATTGTCGCCGCCCTGTCCCTGGTTATTGCCAGGACCGTTCCCGCCGCCCTGCCCCGGATGATTGTCGTTACCCTGCCCCGGGTCATTGCCGGGACCGTTGCCGCCGCCCTGCCCTTCTACTGCGCGTTCGACGGCTTTTTCGGTCGCCTTCGCGCCAGGGACTTTATCCGAATTGCCTGCGCCAACGTTGCGAGTCGGTTTCCCGACTGCCGCCGCGTCCAGGTCTAAATGGGGGCCGGCGGAGGCGCTGGCCGCTGTGAAGAGCAGGCCGAGCATCAACGCCGTTGTGAGAATGACCTGAGATTTCCTCATCGTTGTTAAGGTTGATTGAAAATGCGGATGGCGCTTTCCACGAGCATGAGAGCCACCACGTACGCCACCAGAAGGGATTGAATTCCCCACGTGATGACCTGCCGGTCAGGCGCCGCAGGCGGCGGGGGCGCGGGGCGCACGGCGCGCCGCAATCTGCCTTCGATGCGGAGGTCGGCTGCCAGGCTCAGGGTGGGCCGGGGGCCTGTCCGCAGGGCCTCCGCCAGCCGGAGTTGAGCCGCGAGCTCCGGCTCTTTGGGAAAGGCGGCGAGGCATTTTTTCACCGTCTTCCGTCCAGAGGCGATTTCCGTCAGACAATATTGAAGAATATCCTCAGATTCCATAGGCGCACCGTCAGAGATGATCTAGCCGCTACCAGAGAGTGGATGTCCTTGCTTTACACCATACACTCTCAACGGCTTCGCCTCTATCAGCGCGCGCCTGATTTTTTTGTCAGAGATGGGCCAGGGCTTTTGTCAGTCAAAACCTGATGATCGGTTTGAAATCGGTTTGATAAAAAGGCGCCTCCCGCCGGTTTACAGGCCGACCGGCGGGAGGGGGAGTGATTGACCGATCAGGCGGCGACGAGGTTGGCCGCGGGCACGGCCCCGGCCAGATTGGCCCAAACCTGGTCGGCCCCGTACTCTTCGTTCAACGTTTCTTCCAACAGGGCCGCCGCGGTATCGTTGCGCAGGATTTGTGCATAGTTGAGGACAAGCAGATAACCGGAAATTTCCAGCCGCTCGATGCGCCGTGCGGCCAGAATTAACCGCACGTCCACGTCGGCCAGCGCCTCGTCGTCCATGAGCGAGCGCCGGTACTCTCGCAACGGCCCCTCGCCCGGCTGGCCCGCCAGGTTGGCCGGGCTTTCCTCCAGCGCAGCGAAAATTTTGTCGAGACGTTCGACGTGCTCCTTGGTCTTCCCGAAATGTTGTTGCAACGCTCGCCGCAGCGCGGGCGCCTGGGCCAGGTTGGCCATCTCGGACAACGCCTCCAGCACCTCCAGTTCGTCGTGGTACAGGTCGCTCAATTTCTGGATGTACCGGCCTCGCAACAATTTGACCTCTGCGTCCATAGGGCTGTGTCCTCCTCTGCTCAGACTCATAGCCACGTCGGGGTGAGGCGCGAGAGAAGCAGTCTCTGCTTCTGGGCGATCCAGCGGTGCGGGCTCTCGCCTCGCCTCGGCCCTGGCGCGGAACTGCTCGAAAGCCTCGGGAATCTTGTAAAACTCGGCGGCCTTGTCAAAGAAAAAGTCCGCCCCAATCTCCAGGCATTTTTTGCGGTATTGGACAAACGGGTAGTCGGTGAGCACGATGACCATCGGCCGGGTGCGCGCCTGGCGCAGGCGCTCCAGCACGCCGAGGCCGCCCCCGCCCGGCATGCGGATGTCCAGGATGATGGCGTCCGGCTTGAGCTGACGGATGCCGGCGATGGCTTCCACTGTGTCCTGGGCCTCGCCCACCACCTCCACGTAGCCCAGGTTGCCCAGCAAAGCCGCCACCCGCTTCCGCACCAGCGCCGAATCGTCGGCGATTAGAACTCGAATTCTCGCTTGTCCTTCCACGGCGAAGTTCACTCCCGGCGAATGCCCGTCAGTGATCTGAGCATACGCCGCCTGCGCCCGCCGGGCTATCGGCGGGAACCTGAATTCGGCGTAGGCCGGGGGCTTATTCCGTTATCGGGGTTTGTCCTACAAGTGGGATAGGGGGAAACGGGCGGCGGCTAGACCCCAGACCGCGAAGGCGGTCTTCGCCTTGCGCGTAGCGTGCCGCGATTTTAATCGCCGGACGTTATTCGTTATTCGAGCAGCCGGTTCTGGATCGCGTAATGGATTAAATCGGCGTTGGTCTTTAAGTTCATCTTTTCCAGGATGCGCGCCCGGTAAGTGCTGACGGTCTTCACGCTCAGCGCCAATTCGTCGGCGATCTCCTTCACCGACCGGCCGGCGGCGATCATCCGCAGCACCTGAAACTCCCGGTCGGAGAGGGCCTCGTGCGAGGGCCGGCCGGCGGCCGCGTCAATCTCAAAGGCCAGCTTCTCCGCCAGCGCCGGGCTGACATACCGGCCCCCGCTCACGACTTTGCGGATGGCCTTGATCAGTTCCTCCGGCACGCTCTCTTTCGTCAGATAACCGGCGGCGCCGGCTTTGAGCAGGCGCACCGCGAACTGGTCCTCGGCGTGCATGCTCAGGATCAGCACGGGCCGGTCGGACTTTTCCGCCCGCAGGTCTTTCAGCAAATCCAGCCCGCTGCGTCCGGGCATCGAGATGTCCAGCACCATCACATCCCAGGCCACGGCCCGCGCTTTTTCCAGCGCCTCCAGGCCGGTGGTGGCCTCGCCGACGACGGTCATATCGGGCGTCTCCCCGAGGATCTGCTTCAACCCCTGCCGCACCACCGCGTGGTCGTCGGCGATGAGGACTCTGATCATGGCGTGTTCTCCGGCTGGAGCGGAATCCGGACGGTGATCGTCGTGCCCTGACCGGGCGCGCCCCGGATATCAATCTCGCCCGAGAGCAGATGGACGCGCTCGCGCATTCCCAGCAGGCCAAACGATCGGGCCTTGCCGATGTCGGCCTCGGTGATGCCGCGCCCGTTGTCCTGGACGCGGAGGGTCAATGCTTCCAGGCTCTCCTCCAGGGTGACGACGACGCGCGTGGCGTGGGCGTGGCGCGTCACGTTCGTCAGCGTTTCCTGGAAAATGCGAAAGAGCGCGGTCGCGCTGTCCTGGCTTAAGGGGGGGGTCTCCAGGTTGGAATTCAAGAGGCACTCCAGGCCGGTGCGCGCCCGGAACTCGTCGAGCTGCCATTCAATCGCGGCGGCCAGGCCCAGGTCGTCCAGCATAGCCGGCCGCAGTTCGGCGGAAATGCGGCGGACGGTGTGGACGGTCGCGTCAATCAGTCGGGCCATATCCTCCAGTTTTTGCGTGACGGCGTCGCCCAGTGCGCCGTTCTGGGCGCGCTGCAGCCAGGCCACGTCCATTTTAAGCCCGGCCAGCGCCTGGCCCAACTCGTCGTGGACCTCGCGGGCGATGCGGAGCCGCTCTTCCTCGCGCGCGGCCTGCAAGTGCGCGGAGAGGCGGCGCAGCTGGGCCTGTGACTCCTCCAGACGCCGTTGAGCCTCCTTCCGCTCGGCCACCTCGCTTTCGAGGCGCGTGTTGCTGGCCAGGAGCTGGGCGGTGCGCGTGTTCACGCGCTGCTCCAGCGTCGCGTTCAATTTCTGGGCTTCGTCGTATAAGCGGGTGTTATCCAGCGCCAGCGCCACCCGGCGCGCCAGTTCCTCGGCCAGGGCCAGGTCGGCCCGGCTGTAGCGGCGGCGCGAATCCACCCAGACGAACGTCAACGCGCCAATCGGCCGCCCGCGAGCGATCAGCGGCGTCACGATGGCCGATTTCAAATCCATCCCTCGCAGCGCGCGCAGGTGTTCCGCATCGCGCGCGGCCGCCTCCAGCAGCGAGTCAGGGATAAAGGGATAGAACTCCGGCTCGCCGGTCCGCGCCGCGCGCCGCAGGGCCTCGCGCCCTCCGTCCACATCGAACGGATGCCCTGGGATCAGCCGCGCCCTGGCCGAGTCCGTCTGGGCCGTCGCCACGCGCCGGATGGACAGGTCTTCGCCGACGATGTCCATGGCGCACCAGTCCGCCAGGAGCGGCACCGCCAGTTGGGTGACGTTGGCGAGCCGGGCCGCGTCGTCGAGCGGGGCCGCCAGCAGCTGGCCGGCCTCCGCCAGCAGCCGCTGCGAGACCCCGGCATATTTCAAGTCGGTGATGTCCTGGAAAATGTTGACGGCCAGCTCGACCTCGCCGCGCGCGTTGAAAACCGGCGTCGCTTTGATGGTCAGCCAGCGTTCGTCGCCGCTCGTCAGCGGCCGCAGGCGGACTTTGGCCGAGGCTTTGGGCGCCCCCTGGAGGGCCAGCTGCCCCGGCAAACGCTCCAGCGAGACCGGCTGTCCGGCCTCGTCGAAGATTTCAAACTGCCGCATAATCTCTGCGAAAGAGACGGTCAGCAGCGCATCCGCCGAAGGATAGCCGAACATTCGCGCCGCCGCGTCGTTGGCGTAGCGCAGCCGTCCGGCCGGGTCCTGCGCGGTAATGCCGTCGGCTGCGCCTTGCAGGATGATGGCGAACTGGTCGCGCGAGAGGCGCAGGGCTTCCTCGGCCTGGCGGCGCTCGGTGAGGTCGAGGCCCGTGCCGATGTAGCCCGCGAAATGGCCGTCGGGCGTGAAGCGCGGCACGCCGATGTCCACCATCCAGCGATAGGCGCCGTCGGCGCGCCGCAGGCGGTATTCCAGCTCAAAGCGGCGCCGGGCCTGGACCGCTCCCAGGTAAGCGTCGAGGCAGCGCTGATAGTCGTCGGGATGCACGCCGTCGGTCCAACCGGCGCCCAACTCACGCTCCATCGTCCGGCCCGTGAAACTCAGCCAGGGCCGGTTGAAGAAGGTGCGCGTCGCGTCCGGGCCGGCCACCCAGATGAGCACCGGCGCGTTGTCGGCCATGGTGCGGAAGCGCTCTTCACTTTCGCGCAGCGCCGCCTCCATCCGTTTGCGCTCGGTGATGTCGCGGATGACTACCTGGATGGCCGGCTGGCTTTGATAAGTGAGCGGCGAGGCCGACATGTCGGCTTCGAAGGTCTTCCCATCCAGCCGCAGGAATCGCAATTCGGCGTGCGACACGAGCGGGCTGGTTTCGGAGGGCCGGATATTCTCGCGGGCCAGGTCCCGCCAGTCAGGGTGGATGAACTCCCAAATGGACCGGCCGATCACCTGAGTCGGCCCGATGGCGCCGAGCAGACGCGCGCCGGCCGGATTGATAAAGGCGATCTCGTCGCCCGTACGGACGAGGATGGCGTCGGGCGAGAGCTCGACCAACCGGCGATAGCGGTACTCGCTCTCCCGCAACTGCGCTTCGGCCTCCCGGCTTTCGGCCTCGCGCTGTTCGAGGCGGGCCGCGGCCGCGTCGAACACGCGGCCCAGTTGAGCCACCTCGCCGCCGTCCCCGCCCAGGTTCGCGCGCGCCTGCAGGTTGCCCTGGCCTAACTGTTCCAGCGCGCTCGTCAGGGCCCGGGCCGGGCGCAGGACGAGCGCGTCACTTTCCCGCCAGGCCAGCGCCAGGCCGAGCGCGCCCGCCAGCGCCAAAGCGCCGAGGCTGAGGACAAACGGGAAGGCGGTTCCGGCCAAGAAGCCTGGCCGGGGGAGGCCAATGGCCGAGAAGAAGCCGAGCGCTTCGCCGTCCGGGGCGAAAGCATAGAGGCGGGTGACGCCGTCCTCTCCTTCGACTTCGACCACGCCCAGGCTCTGGTCGAACATCGCTTTGGCGAGCGGCGTATCCCCGGCCGACTGGCCGATCCAGTCGCCCGGGTCCGGTTCACGGCTCAGGATGGTTCCCTTCCGGTCGAACACGGTGACCACCGCGCCCTCCGGCAAGGAGAGGCCGGATTTCGCCAGGTCGTCGGACGCGCTCAAGTCGAGCGAGGCCGCGAGGACGCCCAAGACCTTTCCCCGCTCGTCGAGCAAAGGATAGGCGAAGACGAGCGAAGGAGCGCCGGTGACTTGTTCCACTTGATAGTCGCCGACCACAAAGGCCCGGGCCTCCACGGCGCGCTGGAACCAGGCCTCCCCCGCAACTTTAATAGACTCCGGAGCCGGCAGGGCGCTGCAAACGAGGCGGCCCTTCTCGTCGGCGACGGCGAAGTTGCTGTAGGCCGTCTGCGTCAGCACGTCGTGGAGCGCGGCGCTGCACGCCTCCGGCTCGCCGCGCACCGCCGGAATCTGCGCCAGCGTCAGCAAGAGCCGGCGCATTCCTTCGACGAACTCCTCCTGGCGAGCGGAGACGGCCTGGGCCAGGGTTTGGGCGTCCGCCTCGGCGCGCCGGGCCTCGCGCTGGCGGCTGGCCGCGGCGGCGGACAACACAATCGCCAGGGATGCCAGAAGGAGGCCGAGGACCAGCGCGATCAGGCGGGCGCGCAGGTTGGACAGAGGACGCGGAGCAATCACGGGATGCTTCTCGACAGAGCGGTTAAGCGCCATATTACCAGAGATGATACCACTTTTATAGAATCTCTTTTCCACGCCTCACTTACCATCTGCAAACCTTCCTCGGTCAGCCTTAATCCCTCAGCCTCCCTCCTTCCCCAGTCCCCCTGTGGTAATGGCGGAGGCGCGCCCGCGCCTTTTCCACTATCGTGTAGACAATTCAACAAACACTCGTCCTCACTCCCGGCCCCTCTCCTGTCGGCGCTTTCGCGGAGCGCGACGGGAGAGGGCCGGAGTGAGGGCCAACCGGAGGACTCCCATGAACGAGAAAGAAATGCTCACCGCCTTGGGCCCGCTCGCGCCACTGATGCAAGAGGAGGCCGTCACCGAGATCATGGTGGACGCGCCGGACAAAATCTACGTCGAGCGCCGCGGCCGGCTCGAAGACGCCGACGTCACGTTCGCCTCGCCCGAGGCCATCCGCGCCGTAATTGACGCCACGCTCGCGCTCGAAGACATTCAACTCGGCCCGCAGCGCACCGCCGCCGAAATCCGCCTGCCGGACGGCTCGCGCTTTCTGGCCGTCATTCCTCCGACCGCGCTCGACGGCGCCTGCCTGGTCGTCCGCAAATTCTTTCCTCAGCGGCTTGATATGGAGAAATTGTACGAGTTCAACGCCATCAGCCGAGAGGCGCACGCGCTCCTGCAAGGCGCGGTGCTGGCGCGTAAGAATATCGTCGTCGCCGGCGGCACGGCCAGCGGCAAGACCACCTTCCTGAACATCCTCACCGACGACATCCCGGACGACGAGCGCGTGGTCGTCGTCGAGGAAACCGCCGAACTCTTCCCGCGCGTCCAGCGGGTGGTGCGCCTGGCCGTCGAGAATTCCACTGGCCTGTCGTACATTGACCTGATTAATATCGGAGCGCGCCTGCGGCCCGACCGGCTGATTTTCGGCGAGCTGCGCGGCGCAGAAGTCATGCGCATCCTGGACATCATCAGCGTCGGCCACGACGGCGCATTCATGACCATGCACGCCGACAGCCCCGAAGACGCGCTGGCCCGGCTGGAAGCGATGTGCCTCATGGCGAACCTCGGCCTCGGCCTCACGGAAATCCGCCGCCTCATCGCCTCCACCCTCCACGTCATCCCCGTTCTGCAGCGCCTGCCGACTGGCCGCAAGGTAGTGCAAATCTCCGAACTGCGCGGCCTTGAGGACGACCGCTACGTCGTCCAGCCGCTCATGCGCTACAACCCGGAGACGGACAGGTTCGAGATGACGGGCGCCAGGCCGGGTTGGGAGAAGTGATTTCTGACAAGGTGACGCAGGAACAGGTATAGGGGATAAGATTTGCTTTTGAACCTGGCATCAACGGACATGCCATCTTGAAGATCAGGAATTGGCTCAATTCTGCTCCCCTGCTCCCTTGCCCCGTGCTCTGTTTCCCTATTTCCTGTTCCCTCCTATAATTCTGCCTCAGAGACCATCTTGAAACCGCTCTCTAACCGCGTCCTTCGCGAAGCACTCCGAGCGATCGCGCAGCATCCCCCGAAGCGCAACGGAGTGAGAAAGCGAGTGAGCGCGATTGGCCGAAGGGCCCGCGAGGACGCGGGCTGTGAGAAGTTTAAGACGCGCTCTCAGACCAACCACGGAGGCGGGCATGCCCGAATACGAATACGATCTCTTAGTCATCGGCTCCGGCCCGGCGGGCCAGCGCGCGGCGATTCAGGCGGCCAAACTTGACCGGCGCGTCGCCATCGTCGAGCGCAAGGCCGTCGTCGGCGGCGCGTGCATCAACACCGGCACCATCCCCAGCAAGACGCTGCGCGAGGCCGTGCTGCACCTCTCCGGCTACCGCGAGCGCGGCTTCTATGGCGCATCCTACACCGTCAAGCAGAATATCACGATAAGCGACCTGATTCACCGCGCCGACCACGTCATCCGGCACGAGATTGACGTCACGCGCCACCAGTTGATGCGCAACCGCGTCGAGGTGCTGAGCGCCCAGGCCGCCTTCGTTGACCCGCACACTGTCCGCCTGACTTACGTGGACGGGCGCGGCCAGCGCGACGTGACCGCCGCCTACGTCATCGTCGCCACGGGCACGTTCTCGACCCGCGACCCACACATCCCCTTTGACGGCCAGCACATCTTCATCAGCGACGACATCCTCCGCCTGGATCGCCTCCCGCGCACCCTCACCGTCGTCGGCGCTGGCGTCATCGGCTGTGAATACGCCAGCCTTTTCGCCGCGCTCGGCGTGCGCGTCACGCTCATTGACAAGCGCGACCGCCTCCTGTCTTTTGTCGACTCCGAGATGGTCGACGCGCTGGTTTACCACCTGCGCCAGAACCGCCTCACCCTGCGGCTGGGCGAGGAGGTCAGTCAACTGGAGCCGGTCGGCGACCCGAACAGCCAACGGGTCAAAATCAGCCTGGCCAGCGGCAAGCAGATCGTGACCGAGAAGGCGCTGTACAGCGTTGGCCGCACGGGCGCGACCGACCGGCTCAACCTCGCGGCGGCCGGCCTGAGCGCCGACGAGCGCGGGCGGCTCCGGGTGAACGCGAACTATCAGACGGACGCCCCGCACATTTACGCCGTCGGCGACGTAATCGGTTTCCCCAGTCTCGCCTCGACTTCGATGGAGCAGGGCCGCCTGGCGGCCTGCCACGCCCTGGGCGTCGAGGCCAAAAGCGTGCCGGAGTTGTTCCCCTACGGCATCTACACCATCCCCGAGATTTCTATGGTGGGCCGCAACGAGGAGGAACTAACCGAATTGGGCGTGCCTTACGAAATTGGGAAAGCGCAATACCGCGAAATTGCGCGCGGGCAGATCCTCGGCGACAGCACCGGCCTGCTGAAACTCATCTTCCACCGGGAGACGCGCCAACTGCTGGGCGTGCATATCATCGGCGAAGGCGCGAGCGAACTGGTGCACATCGGCCAGGCCGTGCTGGCCTTCGGCGGCAGCATTGATTACTTCGTCCAGACCGTGTTCAACTACCCCACGCTGGCCGAGTGCTACAAGACGGCTGCGTTCGACGGAATAAACCGCCTCGGCTGAGACGATGCAGGGGAGCGGGGGAGCAGAGGAGCAGGGGAGACTCCCCCGCTCCTCTGCTCCCCGGCTTGCCTGTCCCCGCTCCTCGTCTATAATCTCGCCGTGTCCTCCCGCTCTGCCTTCCTCGCCGGCGTTCGCGCCGAACTGCCGATCCTGCTTGGCGTGATCCCTTTCGGTTTGATCTACGGCGCGCTGGCGGTGAGCCAGGGGCTGCCCTCCGCCATTGCCCTGGGGATGTCGTCTATCGTCTTCGCCGGGTCGGCGCAGTTCATCGGGATGCAACTCATCGGCGCGGGCACGCCGCTGCTCGTCGTCGTCCTCACCACCTTCGTCGTCAACCTGCGGCACGTGCTTTACAGCGCCTCGGTCGCGCCGTACACCCGGCGCCTGTCCCCGGCGTGGAAATGGCTGCTGGCTTACCTGCTCACCGACGAGGCCTACGCCGTGGCGATTATCCATTACGCCGACGACTCCGATCCGGCTCCGGCGGACAAGCACTGGTATTTCCTCGGCGCGGGGTTGGCGCTGTGGGGGTCGTGGCAGGCCAGCACGGCGGTCGGCGTCTTCCTTGTCGAGCAGATCACGGTCAACGGGGCGCTCGATTTTGCCATCGCCATCACCGTTATCGCGCTCGTCGTCCCCGCTCTCAAGGACCGCGCGGGCGTCGCCGCGGCGCTCTCGGCGGGCCTCGCCGCCCTGCTCGCTGCCGCCCTGCCTTACAAGCTCGGCCTGATGCTCGCAGCGCTCGTCGGCATTGTGGCGGGGCTGGTGGTCGAGTCATCCTTAAATGTCGCGCGACCTGAGGAATCATTGATGCGTGATACGTGATACGTAATACGCAATACGCAATACGTATTGCGTATCACGCAACACATTTCATGACCCTCTGGCTCACCCTCGCCCTCATGGGCCTCGTCACCTATGCCCTCCGCCTCTCCTTCATCGCCCTGCTGGAGCGGTGGGAGATTCCGCCTCTGCTGCGGCGCGGCCTGCGGTTTGTCCCTCCGGCGGTGCTTTCGGCCATCATCTTTCCCGAGGTCCTCCAGCCCGGCGGCGCGCTGGACCTTTCGGCGAACAACGCCCGCCTCTTTGCCGGCCTCCTGGCCGCCCTCGTCGCCTGGCGCACGAAGAATGTGACGCTGACGATCGTGGCGGGGATGGGGGCGCTATGGCTCTGGCAGTTTTTTCTCGACGGATGAAACAAATCATCCGTTCAATCCGTTCAATCCGTTGACACAAGCGATGCTGCTCGACGCCGCCCTGGCCCCAACCTCTCTCTCCCAACTCCCCGCCCTCGCCCGGAGCGCCGAGTCGCTCGGCTTCTCCGCCGTGTGGACGACGGAAACCCGGCACGATCCCTTCCTGCCGCTCGCGCTGGCAGCCGAGCATACCACCCGCCTGCGTTTTGGCACGGCGGTCGCCATCGGCTTCGCGCGCAGCCCGATGACGCTCGCGCACACCGCCTGGGACCTGGCCGCCC
>DAOTXG010000608.1:0-17946 GCA_034435515.1 Anaerolineales bacterium | reverse complement strand
GAAGAGTACGCCGTCGAATACAGCGTCGAGATCGAGCCAGAGCAAGACGCCGAACTGCCCGAGCATTTGCGCTTCCTGGAGCGGCCCGAACTGGCGGACGAAGTCGAAGAGTACGCCGTCGAATATGCCGTCGAGGTCGAGCCGGAGCCGGACGCCGAACTGCCCGAACACTTGCGCTTCCTGAGCCAGCCCGAACCGGCGGACGAAGGCGAATACGAGCTTGAGCCTGGCTTCGCGCTCGACCTTGAACCCGACGACGAACTGCCCGAACACTTGCAGTTTCTCATTCGGCCCGAACTCGCCGACGATATCGAAATTGTCGTCCCCCTCCAGGCCGAATTGGACGCCCTTGAAACCGAGGCGAGTGAACTCCTGCGTATCAGCGATTGGGTTGAGTCGGGGGCTGAACCGCTCGCCTTTGTCGTCCAGCCTGAAATAGAATTCGGAGCGGAACTGGAGCCGGTTTTCTACGAGGTCGAATTAGCCGACGCGCTTGGGCTCCAAATCGAGCCGGAAGACGACCTGCCCGAGCATCTCCAGTTCCTGAACGTCCCGGAACTGGTTGAGGCGATGGAACTCGTGGTGCCGGCCGAGGTTATGCCTCCGCCCGGAGCGCCGGCGCCTGAGCCGGAACCCATAGCCGCGCTGCCAGCGGAGATCGCCGTCGAGCCGCCCGCGCCGTCTGAGCCGCTCGTCGCCATGCCTGAGTGGGTGCTTTTGCCGCCCGAGGTCGCGCTGGCGGGGACAGAAAAGCCGCCGGAAGCCGCGCTGGCCGAAATTCTGCCGGTCACGCCAGTGCCAGTGCCGGATTGGATGACCCAGGCCGAATTCGCCCACGCCGAGCAACCTGCTCTCACCTCCGCCGAAGCAATCGCGGAGCCTTCCCCCACTGCAGAGCCGCCAGTCGCCCCGACTGAGCCATCGCTGGAGCGGCTGGCAGAGGCCGCATTCGCCCACGAGGAGGAGTCTGGCCCCGCGCCCGGCGAAGCAATCGCAGAACCCTCACCCATCCCAGAGTTGCCGGTCGCCCCGACTGAGCCGCCCCCTGAATGGCTGGCGCAGGCCGAGGCTGACCTCGCGCGCGCCGCCGCGCCTTTGCCTGATTGGCTGGCGGAAGCCGAAGCCGACCTCGTCCGCGCCGAGGCGACTGCGCCGGTCTCCATGCCTGAGCCGGGTCTTGAACCCGAGGGCGAGGCCCTGCCTGACTGGCTCGCCCAGGCAGACGCCGAACTGGCCCGCGCGGGCATGCTTGAATCAATCGCCGCGCCTGCGCCGGAACCGCCGGCCGTGACTGAGCCCGTCCCCGCGAGTCCGGCTGAGCAGCCTGCTGCGCCGCCCCAGCCCGAACTCGCTATTCCTGTCCAGCCCATCCCGGTCCCAACGCCCGCGCCAGAGCCGCCCCTCCCGGTCATGCCGCGGCCCGCCGTAGACGATATTGTGGGCCGCCTGTTCTTCGCCCTGCGCAGCGGACAAGTGGACGAGGCTCTCTCGCTGTATGGCCCCAGTTTTGCGCTGGTCAGCGCCGACCGCGTCGTCCGCGACCCGGCCGCCGTGCGCGAGTTTTATCAGACACTGCTCGAGCGTTTCGAAGGCCGCACCCTCAGCCTGCTCTCGCAGCGCGGCACGCGCGCGGCGGTCAGCGTTCGCTGGGCCTCGCGCCGGAAAGACGGCGCCCCCGTGCAGGGCACCGATACCTTCCACCTCAACCGCGAGAGGCAGATCGTCTTTCATCAGACCACGCTGCGAACAGAATAACTGGCACGGCCCTTGCAAGTCTCTATTCGGCATCTATGACTATTCTGGGCAAAGGCTGGTACATCTGGCAAATTCCCCGTTGCGAGGATGGCTCGCCCTCCCGCCTCGCCGAGCGGGCCGCCGCCGCCGGCGTCACGCACGTCCTCGTCAAGGTCGCCGAACGCACTTTCGGCTTTGGGTTCGACAGACATGGCCAGGACCTCGTCCCGCCCGTGGCCGAGGCGCTGCGCGCGCGGGGCATCCAGGTGTGGGGCTGGCAGTATATCTACGGCGAGAACCCCTCCGGCGAAGCCAACATCGCCATTCAACGCGCTGTACAGCTCAGGCTTGACGGCTTCGTGGTTGACGCCGAAGGGGAGTTCAAACGACCGGGGCGCTCCGGGGCCGCGCGGACGTACATGAGCCTCCTGCGCTCCGCGCTGCCGAACATGCCCATCGGGTTGTCGTCGTTCCGATACCCCTCCCTGCATCAGCCGATGCCGTGGGGCGCTTTCCTCGAGAAATGCGACTACGTCCTCCCGCAGGTGTATTGGGAACAGGCCCATAACCCTGACCAGCAGCTCGCCCGTTGTGTGAACGAGTTCAACAACCCGTCGCTCGTCGGCTTCGTCCGGCCGGTCATCCCCACCGGCTCGGCCTACGGCGCGGGCAACTGGAAAGCCGCCGGCGACGACGTCACGAAATTTTTAAGCAAAGCCGTGGAGTTGGGGCTGCCCGCCGCCAATCTTTATAGTTGGGATTATGCGGGCCTTCCGGCTAACGCCGAGTTGTGGGAAGCAGCGGCGAAGTTCGACTGGCCGGCGCCCCAGTCGCAGGACATCGTCGAACGGTATTTCCAGGCGCTGAATTCCGGCGACCCCGCGCCGGTCCTCCGGCTGTATCATCCCGACGCCGGGCACGTCACCTTCCGGCGCACTGTCATCGGGCTTGAAGACCTCAGCAAATGGTATCTGGACGTCCTCAAGAATGCGCTGGCCGGGGCGACGTTCGAAATGATCGACTCATCCGGCAGCGGCGACTCGCGGCGCTTCCGCTGGACGGCGGCAGGGCCGCGCGGCTCGGTGAGCGACGGCGACGACGTCCTCGGCCTGCGGGACGGGTTGATCCAATACCACTACACCTCCTTCACCCTCGTCCCGCGCTAATTTCCAGCCCCCCTCTCACCCCATCGCCGACACCTGTCAGGTGTCGGCGCTAAATATCACCGGCCGCGCGCAACCGGGCGACCTCCGCCGCCGAATAACCCAACTCAGCCAGGACCTGTTCGGAATGCTCGCCCAACGCGGGCGGCGGCAGGCGGTAAGCCGCCGGCGCCTCGGAGAAGTGGACCGGGTTGGCGAGGGATTGGACAAGACCCGCGCGGGCGTGGTTTTGCTCGACGACGTTGCCCCGCGACCGGTAGTGCTCATCCCCCAGCAAATCCGGGACGGTGTTGATCGGCCCGCACGGAATCTCGGCCGCCCGGAGTTGCGGAAGCAGCTCCCCGGATGGAATTTGCGCCAGGCGCGCGGCGAGGATGGGGATAAGTTCTGCGCGATGCTTGAGCCGCGCCTGGTTGTCCGCAAAACGCGGATCGTCGCGCACCTCCGCGCCGAGGCCCAGCACTTCGCAGAACTGCGCCCACTGCTTCTCCGAGCCAACCGCGATCACCACATCCTTGTCGGCGGCGCGGAACACCTGGTAGGGCACGATGCTTGGATGCTCGTTGCCGAGGGGACGCGGGGCCCTGCCGGTCGCAAAATAATCGCCCGCGAGGACGGTCAAATAGGCCGCCTGCGATTCGAGCAGGCTCAAATCAATGAACTGCCCCTGCCCGGTCTGGTCGCGCACACGCAGCGCGGCCAGGAGGCCGATGGCGGCGTACAACCCGGTCGTCATGTCGGCCAGGGGGATGGGATAGCGCAGCGGCGCGGACTCGCCGGTCCCCGTCACCGACATCAGCCCCGCCTCCCCCTGCGCGACCAGATCGTAGCCTGAGCGGCCCGCGTACGGCCCGGTGCGGCCGTAGCCCGTAATCGAAATATAGATGAGACGCGGGAATTGGGCGTGCAGGGTTTCCCAGTCGAGCGCGGCGCGCCGCAGGCTTTCGGCGCGCGGGATGTTGCACATGAACACGTCGGCGGCGGCGAGCAGTTTGCGCATGACAGCCTGCCCCGCCGCCGACTGGATGTTGAGCGTGAGGCTGCGTTTGTTGCGGTTGGTCGAGCAGAAGTACGCGCTTTCGTCATTGGGCCAGCGCGCGCCCCAACGGCGGCTCTGATCGCCCACGCCGGGGCGCTCAATTTTGATGACGTCCGCGCCAAAGTCGCCGAGCAGCATGGCGCAGTACGGCCCGGCGAGGGCCTCGGTGAGGTCAACGACGCGAATATTGTCGAGGGGGTACATGGCGGCTCCTAGGTCAGCGGCGCATTATACTGGATGGTGGGCACACCAACCTGGTAAAATCAATCGCGCCCCCTGCGGCTGGTTTCCACATTCTGCCTTACCGCCTCCACAATTTCTTCACAAATCCGTCCTAAAGTATTCGCCGATGAGCAAAACGATCCTGGTCATTGACGACGAGCCGAAAATCGTCGAAATCTGCTCAGACTATCTGACGGCGGCCGGCTTCGACGTGAGCACGGCGAACGACGGCCCGCAGGGATTGGCCCTCGCCCGCAAAGAGAAGCCCGACCTGGTGGTGCTCGACCTGATGCTGCCTGGCATGGACGGCCTGGACGTATGCCGCGAACTGCGCCGCGAATCCAACGTGCCGATCATCATGCTCACCGCGCGAGTAGAGGAGAGCGACAGGCTGGTGGGCCTGGAGCTGGGCGCGGACGATTACCTGACCAAGCCTTTCAGCCCGCGCGAGCTGGTGGCCCGCGTGCGCACCGTCCTCCGCCGCCTCTCCGACCCCGCGCCCGCCGAGGTGATCCGCGCCGGGGACCTCACCCTGGACCGCGCCCGTTACCGCGCCCTCCTGCCCGACCGCGAGGTGACTTTGACCCCCACCGAGTTCGAGATTCTGTCGGCCCTCGCCAGCCAGCCGGGGCGCATCTTCTCCCGCGCCCAACTGCTGATCGTGGCGCGCGGCGTCGCGTTCGAAAGCTACGAGCGCGCGATTGACTCGCACATCCGCAACCTGCGCCGCAAGATCGAGCCGCGCGAGGGCGAGCCGCGCTACATCATCACGGTGCATGGCGTCGGTTACAAGTTTGCCGAACCCCCAAGGGGTGCTTCGCGACCCCAAAGGGGTGCTTCGCGATGACACACTGGCTGGATCCGGGACACTCGGTTAACCCTATCCGCCGCCGATTGTTTCTGTTGCTCGTGCAGGCCTTCGGCGCAGTCGTCCTGCTCACGCTCGTCCTGCTCCTCGCGCTCGTCGGGCTGGTGTTCAGCAACGCCCCGCGCCTCAGCGCCGCCTTCCGGCCGTCGGTCGCGTACGCGCTGGAAGCCTACTACGTCGCCCGCGGCAGTTGGGAGGGAGTCGAGGTGCTGGCGCAGGACGTTTACACCAGCGGCGACGACGAATGGCGGCGCGGCCTGCTGCTGGATGGCGGGGGGCGAGTGCTTCTGGATCATGGCCGCGCCGACACCGGCCGCGTCGGCCAGGTCTTCATAGTCAGGCAGGGCGAATTCGACGTCCCGCTGCAAATTCAAGGGCAGACGATCGGGAGGCTGATCTTCGAGCGCCCGGTGGAGATGGGCTTTTCGCGGCTTTTTGTGGGATTGCTCCCGCCCCTGATGGTGATTTCGTTCTTCACCGGCCTGCTCACTCTGTTCATCGGCCTCCTGCTCATGCGGCGCGTGGTCACGCCGCTCGCCGAAGTCATCGCCGCCGCGCACTCCGTCGCTTCGGGCGACCTCTCCACCCGCGTGCCAGTGAGCGGGCCGAGTGACTTGCGCAGTTTGAACGATTCGTTTAACCGCATGGCCGAGGCGTTGGAGCGGAACGACCGGGAGCGCCGGGACATGCTGACCGACATCGCGCACGAACTGCGCACCCCACTGACCGTGATGCGCGGCAGGCTCGAAGGCATCCTCGACGGCGTCTATCCGGCGGACGAGGCGCACGTGGCGCCCGTGCTGGAAGAAACGTACCTGCTCGAGCGGCTGGTCGAAGACCTGCGTCTGCTCACCCTCGCCGAGGCGCGCCAACTGCATTTTGACAACCGGCCCCTCAACTTGGCCGAGCTCGCCGAACGCGCCGCCGACCTGTTTCAGGCCGAGGCCGCCGACAAAGGAATCACGCTCACCGTGCAGGCTGGACCTGACCTCCCTCTCGTCTCCGCCGACCCGCAGCGCGTCGGCCAGGTCGTCGGCAATCTGCTGAACAACGCGCTGCGCTATGCGCCCAAGAACGGCCGGGTCGAAATCGTCGTGCGCGCCGTTGCCGGAGGCGTTGAGGCGGCGGTCAGCGACAATGGCCCCGGCGTTCCAGAGGCCGATTTACCCAGGCTGTTCGACCGTTTCTGGCGCGGCGAAAAGTCGCGGGCGCGGGCCCCACAGGGGGGCGGCGCGGGCCTGGGGTTAGCCATTGCCCGCCAACTCGTCGAAGCCCAGGGCGGCGCCATCGCCGCCAGCCGCGCGCCCGGCGGCGGGCTGCGAGTCGCATTCAGATTGCCGTCGGGCGGGGACAAAACGAATGAGACAAATTAAGTGACGTAAGGAGAAACATTCTGATGTTCAAATCTAAACGCTTCTGGCTTCTGGCAGGCATTGTCCTGGTCCTGCTGGCTGGCGCGGGCGTCGTTGCGGCGCGCGGCCTGATAGTCCGGCGCGACTCGTCCGCGGCTTTGTTCAAAGTGGCCCAAGTGACAGCCATCACAGCCATCACCAGCGTCGAAGGCGCCGGGACAGTGGAAGCCCGGCAGTCCGACGCGCTGACCTGGAACACCACCGGCCGAGTCGCCGCCGTCAACGCCCGCGTGGGCGACCACGTCCAGGCCGCGGACGTGCTCATAACGCTCGACCCCCTGAGCGCGCCGCAGAACCTCATCCTCGCGCAGGCCGACCTCATCGCCGCGCAGAAGGCGTACGACGAGCTGCTGCGCCCCTCGGCGCTGACCGTCGCCAACGCGCAAAAGGCGGTGGCCGACGCCCAGGACGCGCTGACCAAAGCGCAGAGGGAACTGCGCAATGTAGAAAACCCGGCCGGGCCGAGCCTGTACGACGCCGTGGCCGACGCCAATCTAGCGCTCGAAACGGCCCGGGCCAACTCGCAGCTCGCCCAGGTCAGCCCCGACGTGAGCGCTTACCAGAACGCGGTCTTCGTCACAAATTGGTACCGCCAATATTACGACGACCTCAAGGCCAAGTTAGACGCCAATCCGGGGAACGAGGAACTGAAAGACCGCGTGGAGCAGGCGTACAATACCTACCAATCCAAATTGAATGACCAGCTCACCCTGCAGCTGCGCATCGAGACGGAGCAGGCTAACAAGGACAACGCGGTCGCGAAGGCGCAGGACGCCTACGACACCGCGCGGGCTAATTTGAACAATGCGCTGCAAGGCCCGGACGCGAACAAACTCGCCCTGGCCCAGGCCAAAGCGGCCGTGGCGCAGGCGGCGCTGGCCGAAGCGCAATCCAACCTGGACAAATTGAGCCGCCCCGACCCGGACGAGGTCATCGCAGCACAGGTGCGCGTGCAGGCCGCTCAGGCAGCCGTGGCGGCGCTGACGATTAAGGCGCCCTTCGACGGCGAAGTGCTGGTGATTAATTACCAGCCGGGCGACTCGGCTTTGCCGGCCAGGCCGGCCGTGGTGCTGGCCGACCGTTCGCGCCTACACGTGGACGCGTCCGTGGACGAATCCGACATCGGCGCCATCCAGGTTGGCGACGCCGTAACCACGACGTTCGACGCCCTGCCCGGCCTCACGTTGACCGGCGTGGTCGCACACATCAACCCGGTGGGCGAGACGGTGCAGGGGCTGGTCAAATACACCGTGCGGGTTGACCTGGCCTCGACCGATCCGCGCCTCTTGCTGGGCATGACGGCCAACGTCGTCATCGTGACCGACGTCCAGCCTGGCGCGCTGGCCGTGCCGCTCGACGCCGTGCAGCTCGACCAGGACGGGGAATACGTGAACCGGCTCCTCGGCGAAGGCCGCGTGGAGCGCGTGAACGTGGTAAGCAGCCAGACCCAAGACGACCTGGTCGTGATTACCGGCGACCTCCAGCCTGGCGACCGGGTGCAGGTCGTGGAACCCCAGCCGACGATCACCGGGGGGCCCTTTGGGCCGGGGTAAAACGTATTCCGTATTGCGTATTGCGTATGGAGTCGGATAGGCTACAAAACACTGAACCCGCAATGCGCAGCACGCGCTTGCGAGAGGGCGTAGTATGATTGAAATCGAAAACATTACCAAAATCTACCGCTTGGGCGACGCGGAAGTGCGCGCGCTGGACGGGGTGAGCCTGAAGATCGAGAAAGGCGAGATGGTCTCCATCATGGGGCCGTCCGGGTCCGGCAAGAGCACGCTCATGGCGATCCTCGGCTGCCTGGATGTGCCCACCTCCGGCGGTTACCGCCTCGACGGCCAGAACGTGGAGAATCTGAGCGACAACCAGCTGGCCGACATCCGTAACCGCAAGATCGGCTTCGTGTTCCAGCAGTTCAATCTGCTGGCGCGCACGACGGCCTTCGACAACGTGATGCTCCCGCTCACTTACGGCGGCGTGCGCGGGCGCGAGCGGCGCGAACGCGCCGAAGCCGCGCTGCGCCAGGTGGGCCTGGGCGACCGGATGCACCACCGCCCCAACGAGCTCTCCGGCGGCCAGCAGCAGCGCGTGGCGATCGCCCGCGCGCTGGTCAACAACCCGGCCATCCTGCTTGCCGACGAGCCGACCGGCAACCTGGACAGCAAAACCGGCACGGAAATTATGGCTCTCTTTCAGCGGCTGCATCGCGAACTCGGCCAGACTGTCATTTACGTCACGCACGACCCGTTCATCGCGCGCCACACGGAGCGCATCATCCGCCTGGCCGACGGCCAGGTTGTGGGCGACGAGAAAATTGACCATCCCATCGCCGCCGGGACGCCGCGGCCCAGCGAAGTAGCCCTGGCGGAAGAGGCGCACAGATGAATTTCTCAGAAAGCTTCAGGACGGCGCTGCGCTCGCTGGCGGCGAATAAGCTCCGCTCTATTTTGACCATGCTCGGCGTGATCATCGGCGTGGGCGCGGTGGTGGCGCTGATGGCGATTGGACGGGGCGCAACCGCCGAGATTACCGAACAGGTGCAGGGCATTGGCTCAAACCTGATCACCATTTTCGCCGGGCGCTTCCGGCGCGGGGGGGAGACGACGCTGGGCGCGGTGTATTACGAGGACTACGAAGCCTTGCGCGAGGGGCTGAAGAACGTAGCCGGCATTGCCCCGGAGGCCCAGCACCTGGGCACGATCACGTACGGCAAAGAAACGCTCACCAGCCAGGTGACGGCCACCACCCCGGAGTTCGCGCAGGTGCGCGCCTACGAATTGGCCCGGGGCCGCTTCCTCGCCGAGGCCGACCGCGCCCGTCAGGCCCGCGTGGCCGTCATCGGCGCGCAGACCGCGAAAGACCTGTTCGGCGGGTTGAACCCGCTGGGCCGCACGTTCAAAATCAATGGCATTGGTTTCGAGGTCGTGGGCCTGCTCCAATCCAAAGGCTCTTCGGGGTTTGACAACGCCGACGAAATTATCCTTATCCCGCTCGAAACCGGCTACGCCAAGTTCGCCGGGTCGGCGGCCGTGCGGAATGGCAAACGCCTCGTCAACGCCATTTCGATCTCCGCGGCCAACCCGGAGGTGGTGAACGACGTAATGGTGCAGGCGGAGCGCATCCTGCGCCGCGAACACAAACTGAAACTCGCCGACGATCTGGACTTCACCGTGTTGAGCCAGACGCAATTCCTCAGCGCGATCGGGAACATCACCACCACGCTGACGCTCTTCCTCGGCTTCATCGGCGTCATTTCGCTCGTCGTCGGCGGCATTGGCGTGATGAACATCATGCTCGTCTCCGTCACCGAGCGCACGCGCGAGATCGGCCTGCGCAAGGCCGTGGGAGCCAAACAGCGGGCGGTGCTGCTGCAGTTCCTCATCGAAACGCTGGTGCTGACGTTCCTCGGCGGCTGGCTGGGCACCGGGCTGGGCTGGGGCATCGCCGCCCTCGTCAACCTGTCGGGGCAAATCCGGACGAGCGTGGACCTCGCCACGATCAGCGTCGCGTTCCTCGTCACCGCCGCCGTCGGGCTGCTCTCTGGCCTCTACCCGGCCTACCGCGCCTCGCGCCTGAGGCCGATTGAAGCGCTGCGCTATGAGTAGCCGGTGGCAAATAGCAGATAGCCGCTGCGCGTGGCAGATAGCAGATGGCAATGCGTACCTGCCATTCGCCATCGGCTATAAGCTAAGGATCTCTACCTGCGGCCTCAGCGCCTCCAGCCGCTTCCTGGCCTCCACGTGAATGGCCGCGGCGACGACCGGCGCGCCGACCTGCTCGACGAGGAACGAGGCCGCCACCGCGCCGCGCAGGCCGGCTTCGGCAATGTCGCGCGTCTCAGCCCAGCCGACGAGGAAACCGCCGCAATAGGCGTTGCCGGCGCCCACCGGGTTGGCGGCCTTGACTGCAACCGCCGGAATGCGCACCACCCGCCGGGGGTCGCTCGCTTCGACGACAAGTGAACCTGCCTGGCCCATCCGCAGGGCGATCACCCTCGTCCCCGCCCGCAGCAGTTGGCCCACCAGTTCCAACGGTTCGCCGGGGCCGACGAAGGATTGTGCGCTGCCTATATTCAGCGAGAAGATATCGGCCGCCGCCAGCAGGACGCGCAGGGCGTTCGACGTCAGCAGGCTCCTGGCGGGCCTGAACGGTTCCAGGCTCACCAGCCCGCCGAGCCGGCGCAAACCCGAGGCGAAGTAAAGATCCGGCTCGTCCGGGTGCGTGCCGAAGTGAAAACCGCGCGCGCGGCGGTAACTCGCGGGGACGTGCTTGAGGGAGCGGCTCAACTGTTCTGTGAGTCCCTCGTGGGTCGCCCTCCAGACCTGCGTCCGCCGCCCGTCGGCGTCGAGCATCTGCCAGGCGCGCGGCGTGGGCTGGCTGGTCACCCGGATCCCCGTGGTGTCTATGCCCGATTCGCGCAACCACGCCCACGCGGCCTCCGGCAAATCCTGCCCGACCCCCGCGACCAGCCCCACGGAGTCCGACCACAGCCGCATCCCAAACGCGGTCTGCGGCCCGCCCCCGCCCAGCACGCCCGTTGCCATGCGGCCGTCGGGGAAGACGATGTCGTCGAGAATCAAGCCGAAGGCGACGAAATCCATAGCGCGGCTTCCCGCCGCAACCAAACGTAGGACAAGCCGCTGGCTTGTCTCGCCTGGGACACGCTGCGCGTGGCACGCGAAGCGTGTCCTACGAAGCCCGGCTGGGTCTATTTGCCCCGCGTATACCAGATTGAGCCTGGGCTGTCGTAGTTCAACCCCTCCCCCCAAACGGCGTGCGTCGTCCCCCGGTCGTCAATGTCCAACTCATAGTAATCGCCGAACGGGAAGCGAAAACCCTCGGGGAAAATGTAACTGAAGCCCGAGACAAAAGTGGACAGATCAACTTCCGCCGACCACGAAGCGCCGCGGTCCGTGGAACTGCGATAATAGGTGTTCCACAGCCCGCTGGCCCGCGCGTCCATCCACGAGATGCGCACGTCGCCCGCCGCGCCCGCCGCAATCGCCGGGAAAGCGTGGTTGACTTCGGCCGGCGCCAGAGACACCTCCGCTCTTGGCGACCAGGTTGCGCCCCCATCGGCGGATCGGGCAAAGTAAATCCGCTCCGGGCCTCTGTCCTCCGCGCCCGCATTCCACAGGGCATAGAGCGTCCCGGCGGCGTCCGAGGTCATCACGATTTGCGCGCCGAGGTAAGCCCAGCCGCACAGGAAGTCCGAGCAATCGGGTGGCGCGCCGGAGACGTCTATCACCGTGTTCGTCCACGTCCTCCCCCCGTCGGCGGACTTGCTGATGAACAGATTCACCGGCCCCTTGGCGCCGCCGTTCTGCTCATAGCCGTCCCAGGAGAAATAGACGTCGCCGTTCGGCGTTACTGTCCCGCCGCCGGCCAGCGACCAACCGAGTTTGCCGTTGGGGTTGACTTTGGCCGAAGTGAACGTCGCGCCGCCGTCGTGCGACGAGGCGACCAGGACGGTCTGCGCGTGATTGAAGCCGACGTACACATCCTGCCCACGCACGGCGAGGATGGGCTTGTCGGTCCCAGCCTTAGTGCTATCGGCTATGACAACCGACCATGTCGCGCCGAAATCGGTGGATTTAGCGACAACTGTATCGCTCTTGCCATTTTGCAGCCAGGCGGCGTATACCGTGCGCCCATCCACCGGGTCAACGGCAATTTGGGCATCCCACTGGCCGGTGGTGGACCCGTCCGGATAGATAATCCGCGGCGCGCCCCACGTCGCGCCGCGATCGTTGCTGATTAGCAGGATCATCGTCGGGCTGAAGCATTCACCACAACCAGGAACGCCCATATACTGGGGGTAGAGCACGTAAACGTGGCCGAAGCGGTCGGCGGCGATGGCCGGCTCCCATTGGTCGCCCTCGGTAAAGCCAAGGCGGGTCTGCGGAGCAAAACCGGACGGCGGCTGGGGTGGGGCTTTGACGGGGCGCCCGGCCGGGGCGCGGACGACCTCGGCCAGGACCTCGCCGCTCCTGCGCCGGCCCTTCCCCTTATCCGGTTCGTCCTCTCCGGCGGCGAGCATGGCCAGGAGGGGGATGATCAACGAAAGGAGCAGGGTCAATCCCCAAAACCAGGGGCGAGATGTGCGGGTGGACGTATTCATAGGCGTCTCCTTCTGAGGTGTGATACTGTATGCGACGCCGGGAAGATTAGCAACTTTCGGCAAAAAATCCAAATCCCCCTACCAGACCCTAAGGGTCTTCGAGACCCTTAGGGTCTGGACTGACGGCCCCACAGCGCGAGGTGGACGTGCGGGCAGGATGGTGATAGATTTCAGGCAGGCTCTCGGCGGCGGAGGCAGGCGATGATTACATGGGAAATGGCGACCATCCTGGTTCTCACCTCATTCATTTTGGGATTGATGACGGCCATCAAACTACTGAGGGGTTAGCCAGCCGTTCGCCGCCAGGTTGCCGCCGCCCACGACCACGACGTAGACTTTCGGGGTCTGGGAGACGCCGAAGGTCTGGATAGAAATTGGTTATTGACTCGCCCCCCGCTCTTGTGGTAAACTCGCAACAACCTACAGAAAGGACAGGCGCACTCTTTATGGCAAGTATGTTCACTCAGAACGCGTATTGGCCGCGCATCGCCGGGGGTCTCTCTGGCGTTGCCTTGTCGTATTGCGCCTGCCGCCTGTAGGATGTACCTGATCTGACTTCTCCAGGCCGTGGGCGCAGTGTGCGCTCACGGTCTTTTTGTTTGGGCAGGTCCCCTGCCCTGCGCCAGCCGCCCAGGCCGTGAGCATACCTGATGCTCGCGGCCTTTTTGTTTGTCGTAGCGCAAGTTGCCGACTTGCGCTACAGGAGAGTTGACTATGAACCAGGCTATCGCCGTCAAAATTGAAAATGCGCTCAAGACCTTCGGCGGCCAGCCAAACCCCTGGCTCAAACGCGGGAACGGGAAAAATGGCCATGACCACATCCCGCACGGGGCGAAGGTCGCCGTGGACCACGTCTCGCTGGAGATCAGGCGCGGCGAAATCTTCGGGGTGCTGGGGCCGAACGGGAGCGGCAAATCCACGCTCATCCGGCTCATCGCCACCCTGCTCATCCCCGACGGCGGGCGCATCACGGTCTTCGGCCACGACGCCCTCGCCGAGGCGCGCCAAGTGCAGACGCTGATCAACCGCGTGTCGGTCGAGGCGAGTTTCTTCAAGAAACTCTCGCCGATGGAGAACCTGTTGTACGGCGCGCGGCTGTACGGCGTCTCGGCGGGCGAGGCGCGGGTTCGCGTCAAGGAAATCCTTGCCCGCCTCGGGCTGGAGCAGAAGGCCATCTACCGCCCGATGGAGGAGATGAGCCGCGGGATGCAGCAGAAGGTCGCCATCGCCCGCGCCTTTCTCAGCCGGCCCGTCCTGCTCCTGCTCGACGAGCCGACGACCGGCCTGGATCCGCGCTCGAAGCGGGAGGTGCAGGCCTTCGTCCGCGAACTGCGCGACGCGCACGACGCGACCATCCTGCTCACCACGCACGACATGGTCGAGGCCGAGGCGCTCTGCGACCGCATCGCCATCATTGACGGGGGCCGGATTGTCGCGCTCGACACGCCGGAGAACTTGAAGAGGTTAATTCCTCAGAATGGGCACGCGCTCACGTTGGAGGAAGTGTTCCTCGAATTGACAGGCAAGCAGCTGGTGACGGAAGAAGAAGCCGGCTGAGGCTGACGCGACACATTCAACAGGCCGCAGGCTCCTGGAGAGGGGCGGCCCGGTTGAATGAAAGCGGAAGCGGAACGGCTCGCCCGCCTCTGGCGCTGACTGCCGACAGGAGGATAGGACGACATGGACATAGATACACAACTCTTTGAGGGGGAGTTAATTCGCCTGGCCCCGCCGGACCCCGAGAAAGACGCGGAGACCGAGTCCCGCTGGACGCACGACCCCGACTATCTGCATTTGCTGGACGAGGCGCCCGCGCGCCCGCTCTCGCCCGGCCAGGTCAAGAAGCGCTACGAAGCCGTGAGCAAAGACCAGGGCCGTTCGCTGTTCCAGTTCGCCGTGCGCACGCGCGCCGACGACCGGTTGATCGGCTTCGCCAAATTGCACCGCATCGAGTGG
Source organism: Anaerolineales bacterium (assembly GCA_034435515.1). GTDB lineage: Bacteria > Chloroflexota > Anaerolineae > Anaerolineales > UBA6663 > DATDRS01. Next base: position 3,425 of record DAOTXG010000608.1, on the reverse strand, counting down.
AACAACGCCGCCGGCTGGCTCACGCTGGGCATCGGCGCGCCGGAAGACCGGGGCCAGGGTTACGGCGCGGAGGCGCTGCGCCTGATTCTGCGCTATGCCTTCGACGAGCTGAACCTCTACCGGCTCACCGTCGCGGCTTTCGAGTACAACACTGGCGCGCTGCGCTTTCTCGAAAAAGCGGGCTTCACCCTCGAAGTCCGCCGCCGCGAGGCGCTCCACCGCGACGGGCGGCGGTGGGATGTGTTGATGTTGGGCTTACTGCGCGATGAGTGGGAGCAGAGGAAATCCCAAATCCCACGCGAAGCGTCCAAATCCCAAGGTTGAACTTCCATTTGGGGATTGGGATTTAGAATTCTATCAGCCTATGAACACCCAACTCTTTCAGGGCGACCTGGTGCGCCTGACGGCGCCAGACCCGGACGCCGACGCTGAGATCATCGCCCGCTGGCACCGCGACTCCGAATATCTGCGCCTGTTGGATAGCGAACCGGCCCGGCCTCAACTGCCGCAAGATGTCAAGAAATGGTGGGAGGAAGAGCTAAGGGACGACTCTTTTTTCCCATTCATGATCCGCTCGCTGGCCGACGACCGTCTGCTCGGTTTCATCGGCCTGCGGATCGCCAGTTGGAACAACGGCGACGCCTACGTCGGCGTCGGCATTGGCGACCGGAAGGACTGGGGTCAAGGCTATGGAACCGACGCGATGAAAATCATCCTGCGTTATGCCTTCACCGAACTGAATCTGCACCGCGTATCGTTGGGCGTCTTCGAGCACAATCCTCGTGCAGTGCGCTCGTATCAGAAAGCGGGGTTCAGTCTGGAAGGACGCACGCGGGGCGACATCTCGCGGGATGGCCAACGCCTGGATACGCTGTGGATGGGGATTTTGCGCGAAGAATGGGAACGGCAGAACTCCTAAACCCCAAATGCCAATGAACACTCATCTTTTTCAAGGTGAACTCGTCAAACTCGTCGCCGCCGATGCGGAGGCGGATGCGCCGCTCATGGCGCAGTGGTATCACGACACGGAGTTCCGCCGCCTGCTCGACAGCCAGCCGGCGCGGCTGTGGAATGCGAGCGAACTCAAAGGTGAACTGGAGCGGGAAGCGGCCGACGAAGCCCACAACTTCACCTTCTTCATCCGCACCCTGGCCGGGGACCGCCCCATTGGTTTTGTCGGCCTGGACGGGGTCAACTGGACGCACGGCGAGGCGTTTGTGGACATCGGCATTGGCGACCCGACCTACCGCGGCAAGGGCTACGGCACTGACGCCATGCGCGTCATCCTGCGTTACGCCTTCGTCGAGTTGAATCTTCATTGCGTCTCGCTGACGGTGTACGAGTACAACCCGCGCGCCATCCGCTCCTACGAAAAGACCGGGTTCGTCGTCGAGGGCCGCCAGCGCGGCTACCTCCACCGCGATGGGCGGCGGTGGGACATGCTGTATATGGGCATTCTGAGGGAAGAGTGGGAGAAATCCCAAAACCTCACAGATCCCCGAAGCGGAGCAAAGGGGACAAATCCCAAACTCCAACTCTAAGATTTGGGATTTGGCAATTAGGATTTGGGAGTTTCACTATGTCAATCGTCGCTTCTGAACTCAAGGCCTCGTATGCGTTCGTCGAACGCAATTTCAATATCGTCAAGCGCTACTGGGCGTGGGAGCTGGTGTGGCTGGTCTACACCATCGCCAACAGCCTGGCCGTCAGCTACATCGGCCTGGGAATCGAGAAACTTGGCGGGTCGGGCGTGGATGGGAAATACCTCGTCCTTTACCTCGCCGTCGGCACGATTGTGTGGCGCTACCTGGCCGTCATTTTCTATTGGGTCACCGACGTGGTTGGGCTGGAGCGCTGGGAGGGCACCATCGAATACACGCTGATGGCTCCCATCACCCGCTTTATGCACATGGCCGGGCAGACGGCGTTCGCCGTGGTTTACAGCCTGGTCCACACGGGCGTGGTGCTTCTCGCCACCATGTTCTTCTTCGACCTCACGCTCATCCACGCGAACCTGTGGGGCTTTCTGCTGCTGCTCGTCGCCGGCAGCCTGTCGTTCATCGGCCTCAGCATCGTCGGCTCCGTGCTCCCCCTGCTTTTTCCAGAGCGCGGCTCGCAGATGACCCACCTCATCATTGCCGTGCTGCTGCTCGTCTCCGGCGTGTACTATCCGATTGAGGTTCTGCCGGGCTGGCTGCAATTCTTCGCGCGGTTTTCGCCGGCCACTTATGTGATTGACGGCGCGCGCGAGGCCCTGCTCAACGGCGCGCCCACGCTCAGCCTGTGGCGCTTTATCTGGCCGCTGCTGATCATGGGCGTGCTCTCGATCCCGGCCGGGCTGAGGATTTTCCACTGGGCCGAGCGGTATGCGAAGCGGACGGGGAAACTGCACCGCAACGGCTGAAGTCATTGCTGAAGGAAAGACTGAGGAAAAACCATGAATACCCGCCTCGCCGTCGTCAGCCTGTGGGCCGAAGATGTGCCTGCCGCGGCGCATTTCTATCGTGACGTGATCGGCCTGCGCCTGCTGCCGCACCACCACGACGGCCGGCCCCACTTTGACCTGAACGGCGTCTACCTCGCCATCTTGCGCGGGAGGCCGCGCCCGGCTGAGAACCCCTCGCCTGCGCGCTTCCCCGTCATCGCGTTCGCCGTCGAAGACCTGGAGGCCGCCGTCGAGCGGCTCAAGGCCCACCACGTCGAACTGCCCTGGGGCGTCGAAGAGGACTCCGACTCGCGCTGGGCGATGTTCCACGACCCGGCGGGGAATTTGATTGAAATTGCGCAGTTCAAACTCGAGAAAAAATTGCCTGCCCTTTCGGGCTACACCTTCCGCCCCGCCCGGCTGGAAGATATGCCTGCCCTGCACGCCCTGCTCGTCGCCGCCGCCAACGCCGACGGCCGCGACCGGGTGGACTCGCTCGCCGACCTGCAGACGCAGTTCGACGACCCCTGGTCAGACCCGGAGACTGATTCCCTGCTCGGCTTCACCTCCGGCGGACGGCTGGCTTCTTTCGCCCGCACCTTCGCCCATCCCGCGCCGGAGAGGGAAGTCCGCGCGCACCTGTGGCTGGAGGTCCATCCCGACCACCGCGCGCCTGAACTGATTGACGTGACGTTCGACTGGCTCGAAGCGCGCGGGCTGGAACGGTTGCTGAACAGCCCGGCTCATCTGCCGCGCTCGCTCCGCGTCGGCGTGCAGGACGACGTCGCGTGGTACATCGCCCTGCTCGAACAGCGCGGCTTTCAGCCAGTCCGCTACTTCTACCGGATGCGCCGCGACCTCCGTCAGCCCATCCCTGCAGCGCCGCTCCCACCCGGCTTCAGTTTTGAGCGCTACTCGCCCGAACTCGACGACGCCATGCTGGCCGCCTTCAACGAGTCGTTCCGCGACCACTGGGGTTTTGAAACCGTGATCCGGGAGG
>DAOTXG010000607.1:0-7138 GCA_034435515.1 Anaerolineales bacterium | reverse complement strand
GGATGCCAAAATCCAGGTAGACTTCAACCCCGACGTGGTCGCCCGTTACCGTCTGATTGGTTATGAGAATCGCGCGGTGGCTGACCAGGACTTCCGCAACGACGCCGTGGATGCGGGCGAGATCGGTGCCGGCCATACCGTGACCGCCCTCTACGCGGTGCAGTTCCGCCCCAACGCCAACGGGCGCATCGCTACCGTGCAACTGCGCTGGGAAGACCCGCAATCCCACCAGGTCACCGAGATCAACGGCAATTTCAACACCTGGGATGTAGCCCCGGCGTTTGAAAGCGCCTCGCCCCGCTATCAACTGGCTGTGACCGTGGCGCAGTATGCCGAGCTTTTGCGCCGCAGCCCATGGGCCGGGCAGACCTCCTTTGGGCAACTGCTGAGCCACGCCGCTCGCTTGTCTGAGCTTTTGCCCGAGGACCCCGACGTGGGCGAGTTCGCCTACCTGGTCTCGCTCGCCCAACGAATCAGTGGAAACTGACCAGGCTCACCGCCGTGCGCCGGGTGTCTTGGGAGAGATGCCCGGCGTTTTCTTTTCAGGAGCGCCTCGCCGTGCCGAACAACTCCTTACGCCGCTGTCACAGGCGGCTCTGCGTCGAAGAACAGCGCGTCGGTCAGCGAGATGCGTCCCTTGATGACGATAGGTGTTTGTAGGTAGTCCAGGTAATTCCAACGACGTATTGATGGAACAACTGGCCGACAAGGGCGACGGCAATTATGCTTACGTGGACGACCTGGACGAGGCGCAAAAACTGTTCGTCGAGGATATGGTCTCGACGCTGCAAGTGATCGCGCTCGACGCGAAAGTGCAGGTGGACTTCAACGCCGACGTGGTCGCCCGCTACCGGCTGATCGGTTACGAGAATCGCGCGGTCGCCGACGAGAATTTCCGCAACGACGCGGTGGACGCGGGCGAGATTGGCGCGGGGCACACGGCGACGGCGCTCTACGCCGTGCAGTTCAAGCCGGGCGCGCAGGGGCGCATCGCCACCGTGCAGCTGCGCTGGGAAGACCCACAGACGCACAAGGTCACGGAAATCAACGGCAACTTCAATACCTGGGACCTCGCGCCGACGTTTGAAAGCGCGTCCGCCCGCTATCAGTTGAGCGCGGTCGTGGCCCAATACGCCGAAGTCCTGCGCCACAGCCCCTGGGCTGCCGGGACGAGCCTGCGGGATATCCTCGGCCATGCGGCCCGGCTGGCCGAGGCCCTGCCCGGCGACCCGGACGTGAGCGAGTTTGCCGGGCTGGTCTCGCGGGCCATGCAGATCAAGGGAAACTAAACCAGACGAACATCTTTAGGGGCCGTCTAAAAATAACTTCCGGTTTCAGACCCTTAGGGTCTGGGCAGAACTTATTCTTGGACGAGTCGTTAGTTTCAATCTGGTTATAATCCTGGACACCGGATGTTCGGAGAACGAACATCCGGTGTATTATTTGGGGCAGGGCGTTTCTATTTTCGTTCTACGACGATACATTAAATGTACCGGCTAACCAGCAAGGTGGGTATTGCTTTTCCTGGTGGGTGGTTGGGCTAAAACAGGAGAAGATGTTGGATTCACAGCCCCTAACTGGCCCTCGTTATGTAATCGTTAGGCACGTTGCGATGCTTGGCCCGGTGTAATGCTCCGAATTCTTTCGGAGGGGAGGAAAACCTATGAAAACCCAGTTGCGCAACCTGTTTGCCCTCGCGGTAGCCGTCGCTTTATCGCTTGGCCTGACCGCCTCTGCGCCTGCCGCCTCGGCCAGTCCTCAGCACTCACCCGCTCCCGGCCAGCTTGCCGTTCCGCCGGACCCACCTTCCGGCCCGGACTTCGTCCCCGATGAACTGCTGATCCGCTTCCAGCCTTCGGCCGCCGCCCAACGCGTGGAGCGGCTTTTGTCCGAGAGGGGAGTGGCGCGCGCCCGCCAGGTCCCGGCGCTTAACATTCACGTGTTGCGCCTGCCGCCGGGCCTCTCGGTCGAGAAGGCCGTCGAGGTTTTCAGCCATCTGCCCGAGGTCGAGTTTGTCGAGCCAAATTACATTGTGCAGATCGCCGACATCGCCGATCCGGGCCTGGGCAATCAGTGGGGGCCGCAAAAGACAGGCGCGCCCCAAGCCTGGTTGAGCACCGAGGGCGACCCCTCAGTCGTCATCGCCGTCGTGGACACGGGCGTGGATTATCGCCACAGTGAGCTAAATCCGAACATGTGGATGAACGACGATGTCGCGGGCAACGGCCTGGACGACGACGGCAATGGCTATGTGGACGACGTTTACGGCTGGGACTATGTCAACAACGATGGCGACCCGCTGGACGATCATATGCACGGGACGCACGTCGCGGGCATCGCCGCCGCCGCCCCCAACGACAATCCCGCCGGCCTGGTCGGGATGTGCCCGCGCTGCCGCATCATGGGGGTCAAGGTGCTCAATGCGAGCGGGAACGGGACGCTGGATGCGATTGCCAATGGCATGACCTACGCCGCCGATAACGGCGTGAAGGTCATCAATATGAGCCTGGGGGCCAGCATTGGGTCTTCCACTATGTCGGCGGCTGTCACTTACGCCTGGGGCAGAGGCGCGTTGCTGGTGGCTGCCGCAGGGAATAATGGGGCCGATGTCCGCCTCTATCCCGCTGCCTATGCCGACGTAATGGCCGTCGCCGCCACGAACTCCAATGACTATCGCGCGTGTTTCTCGAATTACGGCGCGAATTACGTTTCGGTTGCCGCGCCTGGCGAGTCCATTCATTCGACGACGCCGCTGGATGCTTCGGGCAACGACACTTATGGGACGTTCTCCGGCACCTCGATGGCGACGCCGCACGTGGCGGGATTGGCTGGCCTGCTGTTCTCGCAGGACCCCGGCCGCACTAACGCCGACGTCTGGTCGCTTGTCGAGACGACGGTTGAAGACCTGGGCGCACCGGGCTTCGACGACTTTTTCGGCTTTGGGCGGATCAGCGCCTCTCGCGCCGTCCAGGGCGATGCTTCCGCGACGATCCCGCCCTCCGGCCTCTTCAGCGACAGCCTGACGGCCTCCGGCTACGGCAATGCCCGCAAACTGGCGCGGGACGCGAGCGGTGTTTTGCATCTCGCGTGGCATGGCGGCGAGGGCGGACAGTATCGGGTGCTGTACGCCGTGTCCAGTGACGACGGGGCCAGTTGGAGCGCGCCCGAGGTTGTGTTTGCCAGCAGCGCAGAGACCTATCATCCCTCGCTGGGTGTTGACGGCAATTACGTCTACCTCGTCTTCCCCAGCAAGGACGGCGCGGCCAACTACCAGATTTTCTTCACCCGCAAGGCGCTGGCCGGCGGCGCATGGTCACCGCCGGTCACGTTGATGGGCGGGGCTTACCATGCGGTGCGGCCCAGCCTCTACCTTGATCCGTCAAATGGCCGCCTGCATGTGGCGGCCTCCAGCTTCGACGATGCGCCCTACGTCTACTATGCGGCTTCAAGCGATAGCGGCGCGACCTGGGGAGTAGTGCAGTCGGTCAGCCTGGCTTCAGCCAGCGGACAAAACACCCGCTACGCCGCGGTTCACGCGAACGGCCCCAACGTCTACGTCGCGGTGCGGACATTTGAGAGCGGTTTCCTGGGCTTGACCAGTCGCTATCGCCTCAAGACTATCCGCTCTCTGGACAATGGCAATTCGTGGACCGATCTGACTGAACTGGCGGTTTACGACGGAAGCGAATATGGCTTCTCCCTCGCCGGGAGGGGCGACCGGCTTTATCTGGGCTACGAGCACGGCGGCGAGATCTACTTCCGCCGGAGCGAGGACGGCGTCAATTGGAGCAATGCCGAGGGGCTGGGCGCGGGCGCTCGGCCTTCCCTGGCCCAGGAAAGCGACGGCCAGGCCTGGTTGATGTGGGAAGACGGCGGCAGCCTCTCACTGCACCACTACAACGGCGCGGCCTGGGACCGGGCGCAGACGGTGCTGACCGGCAACGGCCTGAGCAAAGCCTACCAGCCTAACTTGAATCTCAATAGCAACAGCGGCCTGGCCGAGTGGGCGGCGGCGCATTGCAGCGGCGCGCCCTACCGCCTGTTGTACGGCGCGCGGGCCGTCGCCGATGTCCCGCTCCTGCCTCAACTACAATTCAGCGCCGAGAACTACGCGGTGAACGAGGGGGACGGCGCGGCCACCATCACCGTGGCGTTGAGCGGGACGCCGGAGGAGACGGCGACGGTGGATTATGCGACCAGCAGCGGGACGGCCGGCAGCGGCGATTATACGGGGACGAGCGGGACGTTGACCTTCAATCCGGGCGAGACCAGCAAGACCTTTACCGTGTCGATCCGGGAGGACACGACCGACGAACCGGATGAGACAGTCATGCTCACGTTAAGCAGCCCGGACAACGCCGTACTGGGCGCGCTCGCAGCTGCCACGCTCACCCTTGCGGATAACGACCCTGCGCCAAACGTCAAGTTCAGCCTCAGCAACATCAATGTGAATGAGAATGCGGGCGCCGCCAACGTCACGGTCAACCTCAATGCCGCCTCGGGGTTCGTCGTCACCGTAGATTACGCGACGGGCGGCGGGACGGCGGCGGCGGGGAGTGACTACACGGCGACGAGCGGGACGCTGACGTTCGACCCGGGCCAGACGAGCAAGACCTTCAGCGTGCCGATCCTTGACGACGCGGACGGCGAGGCGGCCGAGACGATCGGCCTGACGTTGAGCAATCCCTCGAACGCGGCGCTGGGGTCGCCGTCGAGCGCCACGCTCACGATCAACGCCAACGATAGGCTGAGTTTCAGCCTGAGCAACTTCTACGTGAATGAGAATGTGGGCAACGGGGCAGTAACGGTGAAGTTGAGCGGGCCGTCGAGCCAGGCGGTGACGGTGGATTACGCGACGAGCAACGGGACGGCGGCGGCGGGGAGCGATTACACGGCGACGAGCGGGACGCTGACGTTCCCACCGGGCGAGGTCTTCATGACCTTCGGCGTGCCGATCATTGACGATGCAGCCGGCGAGGGGACCGAGACGATTGGCCTGACGTTGAGTAACCCGGTGAACGCCGCGCTCGGCTCCCCGTCGAACGCCACGCTCACGATCAACGCCAACGATAAGCTCAGTTTCAGCCTGAGCAACACCAACGTGGACGAGAACGCGGGAACGGGGACGGTGACCGTGAAATTGAGCGGGCCGTCGAGCCAGGTGGTGACGGTGAATTACGCGACCGGCGGCGGGAGCGCCACGGCGGGGAGCGACTACACGGCGACGAGCGGGACGCTGACCTTCAATCCGGGCGATTTGAACAAGACCTTCGGCGTGCCGCTCATTGACGACGCGACCGGCGAGGAGGCTGAGACCATCGGCCTGACGTTGAGCAACCCGGTGAACGCCGCGCTCGGCTCCCCCTCGAGCGCCACGCTCACGATCAAAGCCAACGATAAGCTCAGTTTCAGCCTGAGCAACACCAACGTGGACGAGAATGCGGGAACGGGGACGGTGACCGTGAAATTGAACGGGCCGTCGAGCCAGGTGGTGACGGTGAATTATGCGACGAGCGGCGGGAGCGCCACCGCGGGGAGCGACTACACGGCGACGAGCGGGACGCTGACCTTCAATCCGGGCGATTTGAACAAGACCTTCAGCGTGCCGCTCATTGACGACGCGACCGGCGAGGAGGCCGAGACAATCGGCCTGACGTTGAGCAACCCGGTGAACGCCGCGCTCGGCTCCCCGTCGAGCGCCACGCTCACAATCAAAGCCAACGATAAGCTCAGTTTCAGCCTGAGCGACTTCAGCGTGGACGAGAATGCGGGAACGGGGACGGTGACCGTGAAGTTGAGCGGGCTGTCGAGCCAGGTGGTGACGGTGGACTACGCGACGAGCAACGGGAGCGCCACGGCGGGAAGCGATTACACGGCGACGAGTGGGACGCTGACCTTCAATCCAGGCGAGACGAGCAAGACCTTCGGCGTGCCGCTCATTGACGACACCACCGGCGAGGGGGCCGAGACAATCGGCCTGACGTTGAGCAACCCGGTGAACGCCGCGCTGGGCTCCCCGTCGAGCGCCACGCTCACGATCAAAGCCAACGATGCACTCTACTTCAGCCTGAGCCTCTACACCATCAGCGAGGCCGCAGGCACGGCCTCGATCACCGTGAAGTTGAGCGGGCCGTCGAGCCAGGCGGTGACGGTGAATTACGCGACCGGCGGCGGGAGCGCCACCGCGGGGAGCGACTATACGGCGACGAGCGGGACGCTGACCTTCAATCCGGGCGAGACGAGCAAGACCTTCGTTGTGCCGATCGTCAATGATACGTTGCGCGAGTCGACCGAGACCATCTCTTTGGCGCTCAGCAACCCGGTGAACGCCGCGCTCGGCGCGCCCGCGACTACCACGCTGAATATCCTCGACAACGATTAACCCAGTTTGCGCGCCGGGGACTGGCGCGCTTCACCGCGCTGCCGGATGGTTCTGAGGCCGAGGCTGTTTCCTCGGCCTCTTTTTGGGCTCCCCGTCATCGCCGCCACAGACGGTGCAGCTCCAGGTGAGCGGTCTTCCCGACGGGTGGAAGGCAACTTTCCAGGGCGGTGGCAGGATCGCGCGCGCTGGTGTTCCTCGCGGCCGCGCTGGCTTTCAGCGGAGTCTGGCTGGGGTTGGCCATCATGTTTTCGGTCATCTTCCGGCAGCCGGCGACGGCGGCGCTGGCTTCGCTCGCGGTCTGGCTGTTCTTCACCGTCTTCTGGAGCGTGATTGCCGGGCTGCTGGCCCAGACGCTGGTGCCGCTGCAACTCTCAGGCTTCGTAGAATCACTGCTGGCGCGGACGGAGATGGAACTGGCTCTCTCCCGCCTCTCGCCCAACACGTTGTACGCCGAGATCATCGTCGCGGTTTTGAATCCCTCGGTACGCGCGCTGGGGCCGGTGCTGCCGGTCCAGTTGCACCGGGCGGTGCTGGGCGCGCCGCTCCCGCTCTCGCAGAGCCTCGTCCTCATCTGGCCGCACCTCACCGGCCTGGTCGCCGCCGTCATTCTGCTGTTTACGGGGGCCTACGTGCTCTTCCAGCGGCAGGAAGTGCGGGCGTAGCATCCGTTGACGCCAGATTTAAAGGAAACTCTGACCCTGACTAAACTCGCGGGGTAGTTGTTGTGATAGGGCTATGGCATTACAATACCCGTAT
>DAOTXG010000606.1:0-3537 GCA_034435515.1 Anaerolineales bacterium | reverse complement strand
GGCCGAGCGCCTGGAGAAGCTCACGGCGGCAATGGCGCGCCCGCTCCATCTCGACGAGGCCGAAGCCCGCACGGCCCTCCGCGTCGCGCACCTGTGCAAAGCCGACCTCGTTACACAGATGGTCGTCGAGATGACCTCCTTGCAAGGCATCATGGGGCGCGAGTACGCCCTGCGCTCCGGCGAGACGCCGGAAGTCGCGCAGGCCATCCGGGAGCACTACCTCCCGGCGAGCGCGGGCGACGCTCTGCCTGAGAGCCAGGCTGGCCTTGCCGTTGGCCTCGCCGACCGGCTCGACTCCCTCGCGGGCTTGTTCGCCGCCGGCCTGGCCCCGACCGGCTCGGCTGACCCCTTCGGCCTGCGCCGCGCCGCGCTCGCGGTCAATCAACTGTTGGTCGAGAAGAATATTGACTTTGACTTGCGCGCCGCGCTCAATGCGGCGATAGACTTGCTGCCGGCCAACGTCCAACCCACCGCCGAGGCGCGTGAGAAATTACTCGGCGAGTTAATGAACTTCCTCGCCGGTCGTCTGCGCGGCCAACTGCTTGACGCCGGAGGCGAGGGCTATCGCTACGACGTGGTGGACGCGGTGCTGGGTGAGCAGGCGCACAACCCGGCGCAAGCCCTGCAAGCCGTGAAGCAACTCTCCGAATGGGTAAAGCGCGACGACTGGCCGCAAATCCTCGCCGCCTACTCGCGCTGTGTCCGCATCACCCGCGACCAGAAAACGCAGTATGCAGTGAACAGTGAACAGTTGGTAGAAGCAGCGGAGAAAGAACTCTACGCGGCTTATCAAGGCGCATCTGTGAAACGCGAAGCGGTTCAATCCGTTGACAACTTCTTCGCGGCCTTGCTCCCGATGATCCCCGCTATCTCCAAATTCTTTGACGACGTGCTGGTGATGGCCGAAGACAAGGCCCTGCGCGAAAACCGGCTGGGCCTGTTGCAGCGCATCGCGGCGCTGGCGAAGGGCGTGGCGGATTTTAGTAAGTTAGAGGGGTTCTGATAGAATCCCGCGTAGTATAAATGGAGGTCTGTCATGCCTCAGAAAACTGCCGCTAAACGCAAAACAACTAAAAAGCCCAAGATGCAAGAATACGACCTGGCCTATCATCTCCAATTGCCAGCCAACGCATCCATTGATGAGTTCGTGGACAGGCTGACCGAATTGGTGGAGAGCATGGGCGGCTATATCGGCGGCGGGATGAAAAAAATCCGTTGATCCGTTGCGCGAAGCAACCGTTGACACCTGATTTCAGCCTCGGAGGAGGGTCTTATGCCTGACAACCAATCCGGCGGCGTCAACCTGGAAGCGAATGAGGGCGGCTCAATTGGGGTTGGCCGCGAAGAAGAACTAGCCCACTTGGCCGATGCACTCGACCCTGAGACCGCGGGGTGGGGCGTGTTGATTGACGGCGTGGGCGGCATCGGGAAGACTGCGCTCGCGATCCGGGCCGGCCATCTCGCCCCAGCTCAGCACTTCCCGAACAAGATTTTCCTCTCGGCCAAAATGCAGGAACTTACCCCGCACGGCGAGCAGAAACTGGTAGACTTCATGCTTCCTAACTACATGGCCCTGCTGGCTGAACTGGCGCGTGAGTTAGGCGATGAAAATATCGCCAAGATTGATCCAAGCGAGCGCGCCAAAACTGTGCGGCGCCTTTTGGAAAACCAGCAGGCGCTGATCATCTTTGACAACATCGAGACCTTTAAAGAGCTGGAACGTGATCGGCTCTTCCAGTTTTTGCGCCGTCTGCTGCGCTCCTGCAAGGCCATCGTCACCAGCCGCCGCCGCACGGATGTGGCCGCCGAGATCATCCGCCTCGACCGGCTGAAGCCCGAAGACGCGCAGAAGCTCATCGCCAAGCTGTCGGAACGCAACCCGTTGCTGGCCCGCGTGAGCGAGAAAGAACGCCAACAGTTGTATGAGATCACGCGCGGCAATCCCCTGCTCATCGAATGGCTGGCAGGGCAGTTGGGACGACCCGGCAGCCGGTGCCGCAGCATCGCCCAGGCGAGCCAATACATGGAAGCGGCGCAGCCGGGCAACGACCCTTTAGAGCACATCTTCGGCGACGTGCTCAACACGCTTACGGAGGACGAACAGACCGCGCTCGCGGCGCTCTCCCACTTCACTGACCCTGCCCGCGTCGAATGGGTTGCCGAAATCGCCGGGATCGCTCCGATGGTCGTCCAGACTTGTCTCGAAGACTTATCCGACCGGGCGCTGGTCCTGGGGGATGATCAGGCGCAGGTATTCGTGCTCCCGCCGTTGGTCGCCATGTTCTTGCGCCGCAAGCATCCGGAGATCATCGCCCAGACCGGCGGGCGTTTGGCCGAGAGCATCTATGCGTTGGCGCTTGAGGGCGATTTCCGCGATTTCCGGAACTATGCGCGCGTCGCGGTACTCACCCCGCAGTGGCCTAAGATTGCGGCAGCTTTGCCGCTCTTTGTGCAGGGAGACAACGAGCGCCTGCAGAAACTATGCGACGCGCTCAACCGGTTCTTGAATTTCTCCGGGCATTGGGATGAGTGGCTGGCCCTCAGTCTGCAAGCTGAACAGCGTGCGACGAACGCTGGCGACAGCCATAACGCAGGCTGGCGGGCGTACAACGCGGGTTGGGTGTATCGCCTGCGGGGGCAGGGCCACGAGGTGTTGGACTGCGCCCGCCGTGCGGAAGCACATTGGGCGAAGAGCAACCCCCCGGAGAAGGCGCTGGCCATCCGCTTGCGCGGCAAAGGCCATCAGTTGGAGACAAACTATTCCGCCGCCCTCGCTGCCTTCCAGGAAATGATCGCCTTCGCCCGCGCGTTTTCGGCAGAAAACGAATACGTGGCTACTGGCCTCAATGATTTAGGCTGGGCTGAACAGCAAGCAGGAGATCTCGACGCCGCCGAACACCATTACCGCGAGGCGTTGCGGATCGCGAAAGCGATTGAGTACAACGAAGGCGTGGCGACGAATTGCGGCACCCTGGCCGACCTGATGCTGGAACGCGAAGATTGGCCGGCTGCCGAAGCCTTGGCCCGCGAGGCCTTGGAACTGACCCAGGCAATGGGGCATCAGTTGTTCATTGCCTACAACTGCTGGCGGCTGGCCAAGGCCCTCGCCCGGCAGGGCCGCCCTGCCGAAGGCCTGCCCTACGCCCGGCGTGCGGTTGACATCTTCAACAAACTCCCTTCCCCAGAAATGGCGAAGGCGCAGGCGGTGTTGAGAGAATGTGGGGGGTGAGAACCACTGAGACACTGAGTCCGCTGATAGTACTGAGTCAGTGTTCTCATTAAACTCAGTGATTCAGTGGTTCTAACCCTCTTGCCGACTCATCCCCCGCGAGTCTATAATCCTCCAGACAGCCAGGGTTGCCAACCCCATACAGATTGTAGAAGACGGCGAGGCGGCCATCCACTACTTGAGCGCGGAAAACAAAGCCACCGCCCTCAGGTGGCGGCTGAACCAAGCCGGTAGCATCTCATGCGCGGAGAGGAAGGTAGTTTATCTGGTCAGCAAAGTGGTACTTAAGCGTGCTCATGCGCCCGGGG
>DAOTXG010000605.1:0-7368 GCA_034435515.1 Anaerolineales bacterium | reverse complement strand
TGATGCCAGAGGATTAAGCGGTAACGGGTAAGGGGTAATTGGGGATTGGTAATTAGGGATTGGAGATTAGAGAGGGCGGCGGTGAGCGCCAGGTTCTTGTGGAGCGAGCAGACGTTGTGGGCGATGACGACGTCGGCGTCGGCGAGCGCGGGGCGGAGGGCGCGTTCAATCGCGTCCACGAGCGAGGCGAAGCCGGCGGGCGCGCGGCCCGCATCCAATTCGGCCTTGACGGCGAGCACATCGGAATGCCGGGAGTCAATCAACGGCAGGCGAACCAACGGGATGCGGTCGTCCCACGCTTCGCCCCGCGCGGCGATGATTTTGACCCGATGGCCGGCGGCCGTCATCAACCGGGCGTGATGGGCGAGCACGCTTTCCACGCCGCCGACGACGGGCGGGGCCGAGTAGTGGATGAGAGCAATCGTCAACCGAGACATGGCCAGCCCAACGCTGCGCGCCACTGGCGTGGCGCACTACGAACAGGGATGAGAGCAAGCGTCAACTGAGGCATGGCCAGCCCAACGCTGCGCGCCACTGACGTGGCGCACGACGAAGGTGGATAAGAGCGAGCGTCAACCGAGACATGGCGAGCGACCACGCGCCTCTGCGCCAAAGTCAACGACGGAACAGCGGGTACGCCAGTACGTACAACAGGCTGGCCACGGCGCAGGTGGCGAGCATCACCGGCAGGCCGCGCTTGTTCCACAACGCCGGGGTGATAGGCGTGCGCGTCCGTTCCGAGAACGAGGCGACGACGATGTTCGCGGTGGAGCCGATGATCGTGCCGTTGCCGCCGAAGCCCGCGCCGAAGGCCAGCGCCCACCACAACGGCCCGGCCTCCATCCCAGCCGCCCCCAACCCTTCGATGACCGGGATCAGCGCGATTGTGATCGGCACGTTGTCCACGACCGCCGACAGCGCCGCCACGATCCACAGCAGTCCCACGCCGAACAGGACAGGGGGGACGCCATTCGCCCGCGCTGCCAGGCCGACCAGCCCCCGCAGGACACCCGCCGCCTCCAGCCCGCCGACCATGACGAACAAAGCCGAGAAGAAAATCAACACGCTCCATTCTACCCGCTGAAGCGTTTCGTGAATGGCGGGGCGCAGCCAGGCCAGCGCGGCGGCGGCCGCGCCCAGCGCGATGAACGCCGGACTGAGATGCAGGCGGTCGTCGAAAAAGAAGAACAGGATGGCGGCGCCCAACACAGCGACGGCGTGCTGCGCGGTTTTCCGGTCGTTGAGCGTTTGGGCGGGATTCAATCGCAGCACCACTTCGGCGTTCGCCGGGCGCACGGCCAGTTCGGCTCGGAAGAGGTAGCGCAGGAGCAGTAGCGCCGTCAGCCAGGCCACCACGACAATGGGCAGGGCATGGGTGAGAAAATCGTTGAATGAGAAACCGGCGGCCGAGGCAATGAGAATGTTGGGCGGGTCGCCGACGAGCGTCGCCACGCCGCCCGTGTTCGAGAGCAGCGCTTCCGCAATCAGCAGGGGCACAGCGCTCACCCCCAGAATTTCGCTGATCAGGATCGTGACCGGCGCGATGAGCACCACCGTCGTGACGTTGTCCAGAAACATCGAGAGCACGGTCGTTACCGTCCCGAGCAGGACGAGCAGCCGCACCGGGCGGCCGCGCGACAGGCGTCCGGCCCACACGGCCAGGTACTGAAAGAAACCGGTTGGCTCCAGCAAGGCGACCAGGATCATCATGCCTAACAGCAGGCCGAGCGTGTCGAAGTCAATGGCGGCGACGGCGTCTGTCTCTGAATAGAACCCCAGCAGTTTGCCCAGCCCGACCATCGCCGCCGCTCCGGCAATGGCGGCGATCGTGCGGTGGAGTTTTTCGGAAAAGATCAGCCAGAGACTGACGAGAAAGATCAGGCTCGAAGCGACGGCGGCAATCATCGGCCTGGCCCCTGCCCGGACTGCCACCCGGCGAGGACCGCGGTCGCTACATCCACGCGCGAGGCGATGCCTGCCAGCGTTCCATCGGCGGCGACGACCGGCAGGTCGTGCAGGTCGCGTTGGCGCATGAGCGCGTAAGCGCGCAGCAGGCCGCAGTCCTCGGGGACGGTGGTCGCCGGCTGCATGATCGCCGTCACCGGCTGCGCCAGGGCCTCCGGCGAGGGCCGGGCGGACTCCACCGCGCCGAAGTCGTGGACGAAGTCCACATCGTCCACCAGATTGACAAAGGCGGGCAGCGCGAGCGTCAGCATATTGCGCAGGCCAACCACGCCGAGCGGCCGGCCGCGCTCGTCCACCACCGGCAGCAG
Source organism: Anaerolineales bacterium (assembly GCA_034435515.1). Taxonomy (GTDB): domain Bacteria; phylum Chloroflexota; class Anaerolineae; order Anaerolineales; family UBA6663; genus DATDRS01. The sequence continues at coordinate 5,095 of DAOTXG010000605.1, read as the reverse complement.
CCCAATGTGCCGGGCGACGAAGATCGCCGCGGCCTCCCCCACGGTCGCCGTCGCCGGGATGGAGACGACGTCCCGTTTCATGCAATCGCGGATGTTCATTTTGTCTCCATGCCGGACCGAGCCGCCCGGCCCGTTTTCATTCGTCCTCGCCCGACGACCGCAGGCCCCACACTTTGAGCACGGGGACGGTGAAGAGGATGCCGGTGCGTGGGTTATCTAACGGGCCGACGATGGCCTCGGTGGCGCGGACGATGGCCTCCACGTCCACGCCGTCCTCCAGCACGCTCCAGATCGTGCGGTGGCTGGTCTCGGCTTTCTCCAACAAGTCGTGCACCGAGGGGAAAAGCGGCAGGTCGTCGCGCAATCCCTGAGTGCGGTGCAGGCCGGTAGAGTCGTGGATGGTCGCGCCGCTCACTCCCAACCGCTCCCACGCGTCCAGGACGTCCCAGATCTTCGTCGCGTCGTCAATCACGGCCATCAGTAAGACGGGCATGGTTTCATTCTCCTTCTGACGAGGTTGGCAGCCGCGCCGGCTGGGCCGCTCTCCGGCGGTCACTTTGGGCGTATGCCCAGCGCAGCAGCAGCGGTGTAATCACGGTCGTCACCAGCACCACCAACACGATCTCGGCGAAGATCACGTCGTCGAGCAATCCCTGCTCCAGCCCCACGCTGGCGACGATCAGCCCGACTTCGCCGCGCGAGATCATGCCGAGGCCGAGGCGCAGCGCCTCGCCCCGGCGGAGGCCGCCCCACCACGCCCCCAGGCCGCTCCCCACAATTTTGCTGATCACGGCGACGATGATCAGCACGGCCCCAAAGAGCAGGCTGCTCCCGGTCACGGCGCGGGCGTTCGCCTCCAGGCCGATGCTCACGAAGAAGAGCGGGACAAAAAAGCCATAGGTGAGCGCCGAGAAATTGTGCTCGATCTCCCCCCGGAGCGGCGAGCGCGCGAACGCCAGCCCGACGAGGAACGCGCCCGTGATGGCGGCGACGCCGCCCACGACTTCGGCGGCCCAGGCGTAAATCAGGGCGACGACGATGACGAAAGACATGAGGCCCTGGCTGATGGGCAGACGCGCCGCCCACTCGGTGAGGCGCGGGATCAGCAGGAACCCCAGCGCGGCCGCGGCCAGCAGGTAGAGGCCCATGCGCGCCAGGACGATCAGCACGCCGCCGAGTCCGCTAGGGGCTTCCCCGCCGAGCGCGAGGAAGATCGAAAGCACCAGAATCACTAACACGTCGTCAATCACGGCCGCGCCCAGCAGGGTCAGGCTCTCACGGCGGCGCAGGACGCCCAGTTCCATCAACGTCTGCGCGGAGATGCTGACCGAGGTCGCGCTCAGCACAATGCCGAGGAAGACGCTTTCGGCGAGCGGATAACGGAACAACGCGGCCGCGCCCCAGCCCAGCCCCAGGGGGGCGATCACGCCGAACAGCCCGGCGAGGGCGGCCGCCCGCCCGGTCTTCACCATCTCGCTCAGGTCAATTTCCAATCCGGCGAGGAACATCAGGAAGATGACGCCTAACTCCGCCAGATCCTTAACGCTCTCGCCCAAGTGCGCGTCGGTGAACCACGGCAGGTGAAAGTAGTTGACCAGCGACGGGCCGAGCAGGACCCCCGCCAAGAGTTCGCCCAGCACCGCCGGCTGGCCCAGGCGTTTGCTCAGCGCGCCGCCGAGGCGCGCGCCGGCGATGAGTGTGCTGATAGCCAGGATAAACTGAAGCGTCGCCGTCATAATACACCTCTCTCTACAACGCAAAAAGGCGGCACAAACCTTGTGACCGCCTCCGCCATACTCGGAAGAAAGGGAGCCGAGTTCTCCCTGTATCGTTGGATGTAGAGGGTTGATGTAATTTGAGTATACCAGAAAGTTGGAGTTTTGTCGAAGGTTTGAGAGACCGACGCGGTTTCAAAAAACCGCGTCGGTCTGCCAGGTAGTACAATACGAACAAATTCACATTTGACTCTCGCCAGGGAGAAACCCATGCACATTCTACTGACTAACGACGACGGCATCAGCGCGCCGGGGCTGCTGGCGCTCAAGCAGGCGCTCGACCCGCTGGGGAAAGTGACGGTCGTCGCGCCCTCGCGCAACTATTCGGCGGCAGGGCATCGCAAGACGATGCACAAGCCCTTGCGGATTGACGAGACCCAACTGAGCGACGGCGCCCGCGCGTGGGTGTGCTCTGGCGCGCCCTCGGACTGTGTGGCCTTAGCCTTGCTGGGGTTCGTGAAGGAGAAGATAGAGGTGGTGGTCTCGGGCATCAACCCGCACCCCAACCTCGGGCAGGACGTGACCTATTCGGGGACGGTGACGGCGGCGCTGGAGGCGGTGATCGCCGGCGTGCCGGGCATCGCCGTCTCCACCGAGGCCGGTTCGCCGCCCAACTATGGCGCGACGGCGCAAATCGCCGCCCGCCTCGTCCAAACCGTGGCGCAGAAGGGGCTGCCGCCGAACACGCTGCTCAACGTGAACGTGCCGCCGCAAATTAAAGGCGGCTTCCGCATCACCCGGCAGGGCTTGCGCATCTATCGTGACGAATTGGTGGAGCGGCTCGACCCGCGCGGCCGGCCGTATTACTGGATCGGCGGGGAGTGGCCGAGCGGCGTCGTGGAGGAAGGAACCGATTTCTGGGCGATGGAACACGGTTACATCTCCATCACACCCCTGCAGCTCGACCTGACGGCCTATAAGGCAATGCCGATCCTGGAAGCGTGGAATATGGGCGGGTTGGACGAGAGCGCGTAGAGACGTTCCGGCGGAACATCTCGACATTGGCAGGTTTACGGTTTTGAGTCAACGGATTGAACGGATTGAACGGAATAAAAAGGCAGGCCTCCGCCTTCAACTGCTGGGCCGTTTCGAGGCCTGGCGCGACGGCGCGAGCATTCCCCCGGCCGAATGGCGCGGCCAGAAAGCGCGCGACCTGCTCAAAATCCTGGCGCTGGCGCGCGGGCGGTTCGTCTCCAAAGACCAGCTTTGCGACTGGCTGTGGCCTGGCGCCGACCTGGAGGCCGCCGAGGCCAACCTGCGCTCGGCGGTGAGCGACCTGCGCCGGCTGCTCGAGCCTGACCTCGCGCGGGGGCGCGACTCGGCGTTCGTCCTCACCCGCCGCGAGGGCTACGCCTTCAACCTCGCCGCACCCGTCTCGCTGGACGTGATCGAATTCGAGCAGGCGCTCACCGCAGCCACGCGCGCCGAACTGGAGACGGCCCTCGCCCGTTATGGCGGCGACTTGCTCGAAGAAGACCCGTATGCCGAGTGGGCGCTGCCGGAGCGTGAGCGCCTGCGCGGCCTCCGGCTCGAAGCCCTCGCCCACCTGACCGAGTTGTGCCTCGAAGAGTTCGATTGCCCCGCCGCCATCCGCTTTTGCGAACAAGCCCTGGCGCTTGACGCCGGGCGCGAGACCTCGTGGCGGGCGCTGATGCGCGCTTATGCGTTGAGCGGGGACCGGGCCGCCGCGCTGCGCGCGTTTGACCGCTGCCGCGCCGCCCTCGCCCGCGACCTTGGCGTCGAGCCGCTGCCGGAGACGAGCGCGCTGCACGAGCAAATTTTGCGCGGTGAGCTTGCCGCCCTGCCAACGATCACGCAGCCCGCCGCGCCGCCCCACGCTCAACCCGACGCGCATGCCAAAAGCCTGACCGAACCGCGCTGGCTGTATCGCCTGGGCGCGCTCAGTCTGCTGCTCCACGCCCTCGTCTCCGGCCTGAGCCTGTCCTTGCAGTTGACAGGCGCGCTGCAAGGTGCGTTTGTCTCGACCGGGGACGCGGGGGCCGAGGCGCTCCCTTTTCTGCTCGATCACCCGGAGGTCCTGGCGCGCTTCAATCGGCAGTTGTTTTTGTTCATCCCGGTTGGCTTGTTACTCTTGCCCGGCTACCTGGCCTGGTTCACTGCCCTGCGGTCGAACGCCCCTCGGCCAGCCCGGCCGGTGAGCGCGTGGGCGTGGCTGGGGGTTGGCCTGGGGGTGATTGACGTCACAGCCTATCTGATCAACAACGCGGTCGGCGTGACGCAGCTCACGGTCTTGCCGTCGGCGTTCATCCGCAGCGCGCCCGACCAGCGCCCTCTGCTCATCACGCTCTGGGACGTGCTGCGGCAATTGGCCTCGGTCTTCGGCGTCATCAGCGCCACGGCGAACCCGCTCGCCGTCGGCCTGCTGTGCTGGGCCTCGCGTTCCCAGCCGGGTTTTCCGTCCCTGCTCGTCTGGCCGGGCCTGGGGCTGGCCCTCCTGACCCTCCTCAGCCTTGCCGCTCCCGGCGCAACCCTGGCCTCCGGCTGGCTAATCGTCGGCCTCGGCCTGGTCGTCGCCAACTTCCTCTGGTGGCTGGGGCTGGCCGCCATCCTCTGGCGGCTGTAGCAGGCAACAGATGAAGCGGATAGCGCGGAGGAATCCGTTCTATCCGTTGAAAACCACAAATCTCCCAACTTTTTCCAACCTCGGCGGGGCATACTACGCCCAGGCTGGGGGAACGCTGATTCCGCTGACCGCTGACGCGAAGCGTGCGCTGATTTTCGCTGACCCTTTGTGACTACTCAACTTCCGCCCCACCCACGCCGGGAGATGCAATCTCCCGGCTGAAAACATGGAAGTCCGGTAAACCGGACTGTATAGAGTGCCAATCGGCTTTAGCCGATTTCCAAGCTTTCAGCCGGGGAATTCTATTCCCCGGTGGTAGGCCATGAGCAGTTACGCGCAGTCTATGCCCGCGCTGGGCATAACGGAGTATCAGATGTCGCCTCAATCCCCCCTCTCCCGCCGCGAATTCCTCTACTACCTCTGGGCGTCCTCGATGGCGCTGTTCATGGCCGAGGCCGGAGGCGCGGTTTTGTGGTTTGCCTATCCGCGCTTCAGGGCTGGGCAGTTCGGCGGGCTATTCACGATTGACGTGAGCGAACTGCCCGCGCCCGGCAGCGCGCCGCAGGCTTACGATACAGGCCGCTTCTGGCTCGTCCACGTGGACGAGGCCGCCGGGGCCGACCCGCGCCACCCGGAGGGTTTCGCGACTCAGCCCGGCCTGCTCGCGCTCTACAAGATTTGCGTGCATCTGGGCTGCCTCTACCAGTGGAAGCCGACGAACGACCGCTTCGAATGC
>DAOTXG010000604.1:0-7658 GCA_034435515.1 Anaerolineales bacterium | reverse complement strand
CTCAACCTCTCCCGCGCCAGTATCTCCACGACCGGGCGCTCGGCAAAGGACAACGACCCCATCACAAATAGGCGCGCCCGCTCCAGCATCTCGTTCAACTGCTGCTGCTTCTGCCGCTCCGCCGCCTCAAACGGATCCGCAATCCGGCTCAAGTCGGTCAACATTGGGGAGATTGTCCCCCAGCGCAGCACCGGGACGGGCACCAATTGCGCCTCGTCGCCCGGCCCGGGGTGCAGCCGCTCCTCGGCCCAGAACCGGCCGCCGACCAGCACGTACCACAGCCGGTCGTCGTCGTCGAACAGCAACTGCGCGCTCGCCATGCCGTACACGGCGAACACCTTCCGCCCGCCGACGATGCTCAGGTGCACGGCATACTCGGCCCGCTTCGCCTCCCAGACGGCCCGGTATATGGCCCGGAACGCCGCGTGGGCGTCGGCCTCAGTCGCCACGTCGGCCAGCGTGCCGTCGGGGCCAAGGATCGGTTGTAGTTCAAATTGGAGAGGCTGGTAAGCGGGGTGAGAAGCGAATTCGTCGCGCAGGCGCGCGAGTGCAGTGGCCATCGGCCCTTGCTCATCCTCTGTGTGCAGTACGAGGACCTTCTGCAAGGAATGACCGCCCCGCAAAAGCAAGTCGGCGGCGGTGGTGATGACCTGTGGCTTGGCGCCTAAGGTAGCGATCAGGATGCCGGATTTTCCCCTCATCCTCCCCCCTATTGAATTGAAACAGAGTTGCTGTTCATGTCTCCCAACGCCAATGCAACCATGAGTCGTGGAAGGAAACTGCGCCGAGTATAAGCAGTTTGCAGTGGAAGTCAAATCCCCAGGTTTGTAAACCGTTTGGTCATTGAGAGCAGGAACGCTATTAGAGCCGCCATTCGTTCATCAAGCGGCTTGAACGAGTTGTGTTGAGCGGACGCGACGCGCGTGCGCTGAAATACCGCACGCAGACCCGCAATCATCCGCTGGCGCGTCAGCGTCTCGCCCGCCGGCGGCAGGCGATAGGCGCGTCGCAGGTTGGGTCGAGCACCGCTCATCGTCGTCATCGTCGTCGCGCCACGGAAGCGCAGAGGCAGGCCCGGATGCGTCGGGCCATTGCGCTGCTTGGCGACGATGATCTCCGCCTGGTCGCTGGCATACACATCGGGCCGATAGATGAACAGCACATTGTCCGCGTGGTTTTCCAGGTCGCCCGACTCGCTCAGGTCAGACAAGATCGGCCGCCGGTCGCCGCGCTGCTCGACTGCCCGCGAGAGCTGCGCCCCGGCCGGCACCGGCACCTTCAGTTCCTGCGCCAGCTGCTTCCGGCCGAGCGCCACCTGCCCGACTTCCTGCGCGCGGTTCTCACTGCGCCCGTCGCCGCGCATCATCTGCACGTAGTCCACCAACCACCAGGTCCAGACCAATGGCCTGAGTCAACCGGCGGCATCGGGCGCGGACTTGGGCGAAGGCCATTCACATCGAGATGCTCCATCTCATGCTCCTTATCCCAAGTCGTGATCCAGTTGTCTTAAATCCACCAGAGTCACCTGATGCTTGTGTGCCAGAGCACGCGCCGCCGGGGTGAAGCCGGCCCGGGCGAAGACGGCGTAGTGCACACTCCAGCCATGCCCTTCTTCCGGCAGGGATTTCAAGAGAGGCGGCGCTTTATCCTCCAGCAGGTCGCTCACAATTTCACGCGCGACCGCCTCCGTCCCCCACTTGCATTCACCCAGCAGAATGCCCTTCTCGCGCCAGTTCACCGCTACCACGTCAACTTGAACTTTTCGGCTCCAATGCGCGCCGACATGCTGCGCCTCAAACGGCAGCCGCCCTGCCTGACCCGCGCGGCTCACCCATTCCCGACAGAGCGCCTCAAAGGCCGTGCTTCCGACGAAAGCCCGCAACTGATCCTGAATAGCCGGTAAGGCGCGATCCACGTGATAGCCAATCTCATCTCGCTGCGGAGCAATGAAGCGAAAGTAGAAGCGCAGGAAGGGGTCGGCCAGATGATAGCGCCCCATGCGGCTCGCCGCCCGCTTGCCCGGCGGCACCGTCACCGGCAGCCGGCGCTCGACAAAGCGCAGTTCCTGCAGCCGGGTCAGGTAGGCGGAGAGATGCGTCTTGCCGATCAGCGCAGCATTGGCAATCTCATCCAGCGTGTGCGCGCCACCGCCGATCGCCTGTAACACCGCCTGGTAAACGCGCGGCTCGCGAACCTCGTCGAAGAGCAGCAGGTCCGGCTCGGCCACAAAGATACTGCCGGGCGATAGAATGACCTCGCGGAGGTTGTCAGTCAGCGCGGCGTCGGGCCGGAGCCGCTCGAGATAAGCGGGCACACCGCCTACAATGGCGTAGACGGCCACCCGTTGTTCAGCCGGCCAGCGCGGGAGAAACTGGCGCAAGGCGCTGAAGGCCAAAGGCTGCAAATGCCATTGCCCGGTAAACCGGCCAAAGAGCGGCGAGCCGCGCGCCAGAAAGGTCTCCATCGTATGGACGTGCGACCCGCTGAGCAAAAGGATCAGTTTAGAGTGCCTGAAGTGTTGATCCCAGGCATGTTGCAGCGCGGACAGAAAGGCAGGGTCGGCTTCGGCGGCGTGCGGCACTTCGTCCAAGATCAGAATGTGCGGGCGGTCAGCGATCTGCGCGGCGAAGGCCGTCCAGAGATCGGCCCAGCTCTCGAACGTGGGGGCCTGTGACGTGGAGACACCCAAGATTCTGGCAAACAACTTGCGCCGCTGGAGCGGGGCGGTCTCGCGTTCCGCCGCCCAATAGAAGGTGGGCCACCCGGATTGTTCGGCCCAACGGCGTGCCAGCACCGTCTTGCCCACGCGCCGGCGGCCATAAAGCAAGACCAACTGCGCTGGCGATGGGGTTGGCTTCAGCAAGGAGTTCAAAAAGGCAAGTTCTTGCTCGCGGTCTACAAACATAGGGGATTGGAGGGCAAGAGAGCCAGAGACTAATTTCATCTAAGCATCATCTAAGTTATTATAAGGGACATGGTGCTTATATTCAATGGGCAATGACCAAAGATATTTCTTGAATATTTCCAAATTTGTTACTATAATAGTCACAAATTAGGAGAACACTAAGTATCAGTATAGAAGGTTCTGATGTCTCGCTCACTCTCCCCCACCGAGGCCAAACTGATTTTGCGACTGGAATGGGAGAAGCAACCAGTCGTTACCATCGAGCAAGCGATGGAAATCCTGGGCGCTTCTTATGATCACACGCGCCAGATACTTCATCGCCTGGCGAAGAGCCGGTGGCTGGCCCCCATTGTGCCTGGCAAGTATGAACTGATCCCCGCCGAACGGGGCGAATACGCCTTCGTAGATACCAACCCCCTATTCATTGGCAGCACCCTCGTCGAGCCGTATTACTTCTCCTTCGCCACTGCCGCTTTCTTCCATGGTCTCTCTACTCAGGCGCCGGCAACCGTGTATATCGCGACGACAGTTGGCAAGACCCGGTTGCTTGTGGTGCGGGACAAAGAGTATCGGCTTGTCGTTCAGCCCCAGCACAAATTCTTCGGTGCAGTGGATGTGGATGCCTATGGCAGCCGCGTGAGGCTGGCCGAGCCGGAGAAAACCGTGCTCGACTCTCTCGACCGTCCAACCTATGCCGGAGGTATCCCCGAGGTCGCGGCGATGCTTGCGCATGGCAAGGGACAACTGAATTGGAAGCGGCTGGCTGAATACGCCCTGCGATTCAAATCGCACGCCCTTGTTCAGAGGCTGGGTTATCTCTGTGATGTGCTGGCACTGCCGGTTGAGGCTGACGTGCGCCAGACCCTCCTGGCTCAGATTGGCAAGGCCACGTCCTATCTGGGCCAAATCGAGCAGTGGAAAACTGGCGGCGCGTACAACGCCACCTGGCAGATTGTGGACAACATCCCCCGCCACGACTTGCTGGCCGAAATCGAGGTAAGATAGTGATTGAAAAACGATTGGTTCAGGGGTGCAACGGGGTTATGCCTTCCTGTCCGATCTGACAGACGACGAAGGTGTACTGGCCAGAGATCCCTATCTGCGCGAGCGGCGGGTTTATCAGCGACTGGTAGATAGTCTGCCACAGTGAATAGTTCGCCAGAGGCCAGAATGTATCTCCCGAGGATAGCACAATTTACGCTAATGCGAGTAAATATTGTCTTTCTCACACTCCTTACCATTCTCATCCCTGCGTGTTCCCTCTCAACCGCAACGCGCACACCTCTGACCTCTACTCCGCTTCTGCTGTCAACACCCACCTTGGTAATCGATCCTCCAACCTCCGCTCCATTTCCTACAGCAACACCTACCCCTTCCGCCACCAACGCCGCTGTGTCTACTCAATCAACTACGCTTGAGGAAGCTACAGCTGGACGCTATCACGTCTACGAACTTGACTTCAACTATCCTTCATCAGGATACACGAATCCCTGGGATGCTGCGACATTGACCGTGACGTTTACCTTGCCTTCCGGCGTGCGAGTGGAAGCGGGCGGATTCTACGTAGCCTCCGATACGTGGAAAGTCCGGTTTGCACCGTCTGAACTCGGGCGCTACTTTTGGCGTTCAGAGTTTGCCGCCGGTTCCAGCATGCGTACTGATGGCGGCGCGTTCACTGTTATCGAGTCCGGAGAGCATGGCTTCATCCGGCATTCTGCTGCCAATCCCTTCCGGTGGGTATTTGACGATGGCACACCCTATTACCCCATTGGGTTGCAAGATTGCACAAACGATCGGGACCATAGCGGCGACCCCTTTGATGATTTCGGGTTTGACGGCGGCTTCCGGCCACACAATACACACATCGGCTCGAAGACCGATATGGACACTTACTTCGACGCCTACGCTGCCGCGGGATTCAACCTGTGGCGTTGGACGGTAGATAATTGTAGTTTCAAGTTCTGGGAGCAGATCGCGCCCGAAGGCAACATTTACCTCCCGCGTGAATTGGAGTGGGGCGATAAATTGGTGACGGTCTTGCGGACCAAGGGCTTTCGGATTTACGCGAATATATTCGGATTCGAGCCGCCATTCCCACAGGCAACCGCCCAGAGTTCCGAGATGGAGGCCATCAAACGCTATGTTCGCTACTTCGTCAACCGCTACGCGGCCTACGTGGACTTCTGGGATTTGATGAACGAGGCCACGGCCTCCGAAGAATGGTACAGGGCAGTCGCGGAAGCCGTCCGCGAATACGATCCATACGACCACCCCCTTGCGACGAGCTGGGAACGACCCGATCTGGCCGTTATTGACATCAATTCACCCCACTGGTATCAGACTGAAAACGAATTGGAATCAGACCAGGTAACGGCTGAGCGGATTCGATTGTTGCGCCAGGGCAACAAGCCCATTGTCTTCAGCGAACACGGCAACGCCGGCGTGAATTGGGATGAGCGTTCGGGGACGCGAATGCGTTTGCGGACGTGGACAGCTTTCTTCGAGGAAGCGACGATCATTTTTTGGAACTCGTCGTTCGGTAAAGATTATCACGCTGATTCCGCCAACATTTATCTTGGCCCTGAGGAACGCGGCTACGTCCGTGCACTGCAAGACTTTACGGCCGGCTTCGACCCAGCGGCCCAACCGGTGCCCGTGATCACCTCTTCGCCTGACCGCGTGCGCGCTTATGGGTTGCGCTCGGCCAGCGCCTATGCTGTCTATCTTGTAAATTTCACGGATCACGCTAACCCGACCAGTGGCGTCCACTTGATCGCCGATGTCCCGGTGGCAGGCACAGCTGTCTGGTATGACCCAGCCACGGGGACTGTGGTGGCCTCTCTACAGGTCGCTGCTGGACAGCACCCTCTCCTCGTTCCAGATTTTGTAACCGATATTGCTTTGAAGATCACGGCAGAGGGGTAGAGCCGTTTGCTCCCGGGGCGTTGCTGAGGCAGTGGTATCAACTATGGCCCGGACAAATTTGGGCAGACCTCGAAGTACGGCAGTGCCACGCCGATGTATTGTAGCCATTCCTCTTCGGTTAGGTTGCGGTTGACGGCATTACAGAGTTTGTCGTGCCAGGCATTAACGTCTATCTGTACACTCCACAGGCGGATCTCTTGGAAACTTCCGGACGCGAGTGATTTGCCGTCAGGGCTGAAGGCGATGCTTCCTACGAAATCCGTATGCCCCCCCATGAGTTGGCCTAGTGGGGTGGCATGAACAGGGTCGCTCACATCCCATAGGCGAATATCCTGATAACTGCTTGAGGCCAGCGTTTTGCCATCGGGGCTGAAGATCACCGTGGACACATCTTGAGTATGCCCCTGGGGGAGCTGGCCGAGCAAGAGGGGGCTTCGCGGATCGCTCACGTCCCAAAGGTGGAGGGTGTCATCCCAGCTTCCAGAAGCCAATGTTTTGCTTACCGGGCTAAAGGCTACGCTGGATACGGCGTCCGTGTGCCCAGGAACGGGTTGGCCAATGAAGGCAGGATTTTCCGGATCGCTCACATCCCATAGGCGAATGGTGGAATCACCACTCCCGGAGGCCAGTAATTTGCCATCGGGGCTGAAGGCGATGCTATTCACGTAAGACGTGTGCCCTTCAAGCGGTGGGCCGACCGGGGATGGGTTTTGTGGGTCATTTACGTCCCAAAGGCGAATCGTATGGTCATCGCTCCCAGATGCGAGCAACTTGCCATTCGGGCTAAAGGCCACACTGGTCACGTACCAGGCATGTCCTGCAAGAGATTGGCCGATTGGGGAGAGGCTTCGCAGGTCGCTGACGTTCCAAAGGCGAATAGCGTTGTCGTTACTGCCTGAGGCCAGCAACTTGCTGTCAGGGCTGAAGACGACACTGGCCACGTTATCACGATGACCGGCGACGGGTTGGCCGAGTGCTACAGGCCGGCGCGGGTCACTCACATCCCACCGGCGGATGAATCCTTGGCTACATATGTTGCCTTGCTTCAACCCGCATCCGGCAGCAACAAGCGTCTTGCCATCCGGGCTCGAAGCAACCGATTGAACAGGGCCTGGGAGGTCACGGATCGTGTGTTCGAGCCGAGTGGTTTGTACCGCGTTAAAGAAGAAACTTCGAGATGCATTTGTATCTTCAATTCGGTTGGCGGCCAGGCCGAATAATATGGCCATATCAGGTTCGGTAGAGAGACGATTGAGAGCTTCCGCAGCCAGTTGAAGGGAAAGGTTGAGACGCGATTGTTGTTGGGCCAACTCGCTGGCGGCTTCAGCGGTGGCCTTCTGCTGTAAGAATGGGTGGACGCAAACGCCAAACGGAGCTTGATCCTAGCTTGCAGGCGGCGCTGGAACGGTTGATTGAGCCAGCGACCCGCGGTGATCCGCCAGCGCCTCTGCGCTGGACCTGCAAGAGTACGCCCCGCTTGGCCAGTGAACTGACGGCACTCGGGCATCCGGTCAGTGCGAGTATGGTGGGCCGCTTGTTGATCGCGGCGGGTTACAGCTTGCCAAGCAATCGCAAAACGCGGGAGGGGGCGGATCCTCCTGATCGCAACGCCCAGTTTGAACCCATCAACGCCACCGTGCAAGACTTTCAGCAGTGGAACAAAATTGAGCATGGCATGTTTTGCCCTATCCCGCAGAATGGGCGCGGTCAACCACGGGTGAGTCATGAAGTCATTATCAACCTCATTGCGGCTACCTCTACCCAACACGGCCTCCGGATAAAAGCCGAACTCGACTCCGGCCGCTCTCCGACCGGCATCAAAGTCACC
>DAOTXG010000603.1:0-1558 GCA_034435515.1 Anaerolineales bacterium | reverse complement strand
GTAGTAATACCCGACGAGATGCCAAACGGCAATGCGCGTGCCTTCAATCACAGCCTGCCCGCCGCAAACGCCGCTAATTTTTACAATATGGGGATAGGGGGTTCGACGAACCGCTCTCTTTTTTGCGCTCATAGGCGACCTGCCTTTCAGATATAATTATAAGCCTGCGGAGAGCCACAGCAGCCGCGCCCATTTTACGGCTGTAACTGCACGTGCGGATACGCGCGAATTTTGTCGTCCAGCGTAACGAGCGGGCTGTCATACACGCGCGCTGTCGCCACGATCATCTGGTCTGCCGGGTCCCGATGAAATGCGCCGGGCAATTGAGTTGACTCTACAACAATGCGCGGCGTCAGGTCGAGCAGTTGTATTCCGGGATAGGCCAACGCCTGGTCAAGCCACTCCTCGACTGGAATTGGCAACTTCAGTCGCTGGTACTCAACCAACTTGGCGACCTCCCAACAAGAAATGATGCTGACGCCAAGCCCATCGGCTTCGTGGGCTTGAATGTATACGCGGTAGTTTTCCGGCAACTGCGCGTCATCGTGCACCCACCACACCCAAACATGCGTGTCTAGAACGATCACTGCATGACGCTCCAATCGGACTGGGCGACTGACTCCATCGGATTGAGATAGATGACAGGCTTACCGCGCAGGGGGTAGCGATTGGGGTGTGAGGAGGTTGCCGGCTGAACTAGAATAATTACTTCTATGTTTGAGCCTGCTTTCAGCGGGAGGTTATTCAGGGTGAGCGTGCCATCCTTCTGAACTACAGTTTCTAAGCGATAGGCTTGCATGGTTTCATCTCCGCCTTGAACTTGCGAAGATTATACAACAGGGTAGGTAACGATACTTATCCCATTCACGGGCTGGGAGCAGCCCGGCTACCCGCTGAATGCTCAAGAAAGGCCTGACTGGCCAGGCGCACAGCTTCGGCGATGGCTTCTTTGGTGATGTCGCCGCGCCATTCTTGAATAATGGTCTCCCAAGCCAATCCTTCCGCTACCTGCTCCAGCACGTGCGATACCAAAATGCGTGTGCCGCGAAAGGTGGGCTTCCCATGGCAGATCTCAGGGTCGATGACGACGTATCGCCCGATAAATCTGGGGGATGCTTTTTTCGTTTTCTTGCTCGCAACTCTGGCGGCCATGGCTCGTCTCCTTGCGCAGGATTATATACCGTAGAGACGTTCCGGGGGAACGTCTCTACGGTGATAGATACGCCTGCCAGCTCAACTTCCCGGCTTTGAACAACAACTCCAAATAGTACACCGCGCTGCTCAAGCGGTTGAGCGCGTGGGCGAGGCGGAGTGGTTCGGGCGGCGGGTAGACTTCGAGCGCGAGGATCTCCGTCTCGCGGGCGGTCGTCCGCAGGTAATTCAGCCAGTGCAGGATGGCGTGATCGTCCGGCCCTGGGACGATGTGCTGAATGCCCAGGTGCTTGTCCGGCCAGTGCGAGATGTCGTGAATCTCGTCCTCGGACTTGCCCCCGACGGCGAGGGGCTGCACCGCCCGGCTGTGGTACTCCGCCGACTGAATCTCGCGGCAATACGCGGC
>DAOTXG010000602.1:0-20718 GCA_034435515.1 Anaerolineales bacterium | reverse complement strand
TCGGCCGTTGCTGGGCAATGCTCGGGCTGGCCTTCAGCCGCATCCGCCTTGCAGCGTGTAGGCATCCACCAGCGCCCCGTCGGTCGCGATGAACTCGAAGGTGAGCGTCGTCTGCGTCGCCGTCGCCCACATCGCCCCGTGCTTCGCGTTGTAGCGCACCACACTTCCGGCAATCGGCGTTTCAAACTGGTATAGTCCGGCGCCGCCCGCGCCATTCACGAAGTACGGGAAGCCGTTGACGATGACGCGCTCGTAGGTGTGATCGTGGCCGGCCAGGACCACGTCGGCGCCCCACGCCTGGAAAGGCCACTGCAAAGTAGTGTTTGACCCGTGCTGCGCGGATGAATAGGGCGCGTGATGGAAGAACACCACCTTCCAGCACGCGGTGGAGGCGCTCAGGCCAGACCGCAGCGCCTGCGCCTGGACCGAACTGCTCGTGATGCCATCCGGCTCACGTGGGTCGCTGTCAATCGCAAAGAGGTGGACCGGCCCCTGGGTCACATCATAATAGCGTTCGTTGCCGGGCAGCGTGAAATAGTCCAGATAGGGCTTGGCGCCGGGTGTTTCCCAGTCGTGATTGCCCAGGGACGGAAAAAATCGGTTCACCGTGGCCGTTGACGGGTACGCGCCCAGGTACGGATAGATGTAATCGGCATAGTATTGGCCGATGCTCTGGTCAATCGTAGATGACTCGCCAAGAGGATAGTTGTTGTCGCCTAGCGTGAGGATAAAGTCTGGGTTCCAGCTCTTGACCAGGTTGGCCACGCTCAACTCATTTTGGTCCCGGCTGCCATAGTCGCCAATCACCGCAAAGCGGACTGCCTTTGAAGGGGTGCCGGTCAATGCCAGGTCGAAACTCAGGTCTGAACTGCTCGGACTGGACTGGTGTATCTCGACCGCCAGCACGTTCACCCCGGCGACCAGCAGGGCGGGGCTGATAGAATAGTGGTACTGCGTGCTTTCGTCGGCGCCGCCGATGGCCGTAGACGCCAGAGTCGTATACGCCACGACTCCCGCCGGCAGGTTGCTGCGCGCGATTTCCTGGCCGTTCAGGTAGATGACGGCGCCATCGTCGCGCAGCAGTTTCAAATCCAGCATTTTGTAGTCGGCTGGACTGGCGATGCTGAAGGCGCGGCGAAAATAGGTCGTGATGTGCTTTTGGTTGGGAAGCGGGCCGTAGCCCACCACGGTGGCTTCATCGCCATCGCCATACCCCAGCTGCGCCGGGCCCGCGCGCCACGAGCTGTCGTCGAAGGCAATGGCGCGCCACGCGCTTCCCTGATCCGAGCCGTCGTCCAGGTACTTCCAGGTTGCGCTGAGGGGCACCAGGCTGACTGGGACGGCGGGTTTCAGAATCAAGGGCAGGTAGAGTGTGCTGGTGTAGAGCGTGCTGGTGAGCAGCACCCCTTCGCTGCTCGGCGCCTCGGGGAAGGAAGAAGGCCGTGTCAGGCCGGCCACGATGGTGGGCGGATTACCCACCGTCTGCCTGAGGGCCGAAGGTGCTGGGGGCAGAAGGTGGATGAGCAGGGCCACGAGCACGAGCCGGAAGACGATAGGCTGTTCGCCAGTGGCCGTGCTCTGCCAGAGCGTCAGCAGGTTATCGCGCCACAGACGCAGCAGATAAGACCAATAAGTGGTTGGTGTGTTGGCCTTCATGCCTGTCCCTATTATAATATCGGCAATTGTTACACTCTGGCTTCGCAACCTCAGGCATGTTATACGAACCCAGATCTTCCTCCCCCGGCTGCGCGATTATGGCCGCCGTTGCGCTCTCGCTGTGCCTGACATGCTTGACGGCGGCGTGGGCCTCGCAGGCCTGGGCGGCGCGCCAGGGCCAGTCGGCCTCCCGCTCCCTCATCGCCATGTGCGCGTGGTCGCGCGGGGGGCGCGTGGGGTTGTGGTGGAATGCGAGCGTCTCCCCTTCGCGCGCGTTCGCCAACGCGCATCGCTATAACGCGGTCTGCGTTGCCGTGCCCTGGTCGTCTGCTTTGCCGGCGCGCGGCCGCCCGGCGATTAATTTGCAGCCGTGACGCCCGGCGTGGAAGATGACGGCGGTGTTGATACGCACTGGTGAACAAAGCAATTGCGGCTACGTGTTGCTCGGCGTTGTTCTCGTGCTATCCCTCTGTTTGACCAGCGCCGGGTTGGTCTGGAATGCGCCGACGTGGCTCTGGCAAGTAAATCTGCCTCCTGGCTACAGGGTCGAAATTTGTTACAAGGTCCGCGTCGTTGGACAGACTCGCTTCACAGCAATCTGGTGGGTGTCCGTCCCCGTGCCGCCAGCGTTTTCCTTTTCTCCCGGCGCGGTGTGCAGGGTTATCCCGTGGCTGCCTGTGCTACCGAAATCCGGGATGGTGGCTTTTCCGCCCTGAACCCGAGGGCCTATGCTTGACCACACCTCACGCAGCAGCCTGGGGTTGCTGGTCGGCGCGGTGGTCACACTCTGGCTGAGTTGCTGCCTGCTCTCGGTGGCCTCGCAATTCTGGCTGCCGCGTCAATTGCCTAGCCGCTACGTCGTCAAACTCTGCTTCTCGGTGCGGACGACAGGGAGTTTCCGGGTGGCGACCTGGTGGAGTTCACCAGCGGCGATCCGCAGCCAGCGCCCTCCGCGGCCCTACATCTCGCCGAACATCGTCTGCGGCTTTGTCCCCTGGTCGCCTCAGTTTCCGCCGCGTGGCAGTCTCGAGTCGGCGCCTTGAGAATTTGACTTTGCTCTTACTTCGGCTACAATCCGTCTCGTCACAAACCAGGTAGCAGGAGTTATCGGAGATGCCTCACGTTTACGCCGGGAAAATCCTTAAAGTTGACCTGACCACCCGCCGGACTTCTATCCGCCCGGTGACCGACCCCGAGGTGCAGGCTTTTCTCATGGGGTCCGGGCTGGCCGCGAAAATATATTACGAAGAATATGCGGACTTGCTCGACCCGGCGCTGGACCCCCTCGACCCGCGCAGCCCGTTGATCATCCTCAACGGCCTGCTGTCGGGGACTTTCGCCCCCACGGGCTGCCGCTCCTCGTGGTGCGGGCGCTCGCCCCTCACCGGCATCTGGAATGAAGCCAATCTCGGCGGCCACTGGGGCGCGGAACTGCGCTTCGCCGGGTGGGATGGGATCATCCTCACAGGCCAATGTGACCGGCCGACTTATCTGTGGCTGAATGGCGACCAATTAGAATTCCGCGACGCCGCTCACGTGTGGGGCAAGGACCAGTTCGAGACGCACGACCAGCTGCGCCGTGAGACTGACGAGAAAGCGCAGTGCGCCTCTATCGGGCAGGCGGGCGAGAACCTGGTCAAGATCGCGGGCATCGCCACGGGCGGGCACTCGCACACCCGCATGGCCGCGCGGGGCGGCATGGGCGCGCTCCTCGGCTCGAAGAACGTCAAGGCGATTGTCGTGCGGGGCAAGCAGAAGTCACAATACGCCGACCCGAAAGGGTTCCATGCGACTGTCAAGGAGTCGAACCACTACATCATGGCGCACGGCCCGGCGGAGGCGCTGCACCTCGCCGGCACGGCGGGCGGCCACCCGACGACTGACAAATTTGGCGATAACGCCATCCTGAACTGGCGCGGCGGCAACTGGTTCGAGGGCACGGTCAAGACCTCCGGCAAGGCCATCGCCGAAACCATTTTCACCAAGCACACCTTCTGCCATGCCTGCCCCATCGGATGCGGCAAGGCGGTGGAGGTCAAGGAGGGACCATACAAGGGCGTGTGGGGCGAAGGGCCGGAATATGAGACGCTGTGCGGCTTCGGCTCCAACTTGCAGTGCGACGACCTGAACGCGATTGCGGCGATGAACGATTGGTGCAACCGCTACACGCTCGACACAATCTCGACGACCAGCGTGCTGGCGTTTGCCTTCGAGTGCTACGAGAAGGGGTTGATTACAAAAGAAGACACGGGCGGAGTGGAACTGAAATGGGGTGACGCCGAGGCGATCATTGCCATGCTCCATCAGATTGCGAAGCGCGAGCACATTGGCAGCCTGCTGGCTGAGGGCGTGCGCGCGGCGGCGGCGAAGATCGGGCGCGGCGCGGAGAACTTCGCCATGCACGTCAAGGGGCTGGAAATGCCGTATCACGACCCGCGCGGGTTCGTCAGCATGGCCGCCAACTACGCGACGGCGGCGCGCGGCGCGTGCCACCTCGAAGCGCTCACCTACTGGCGCGGCGTGGGCATCGAGTGGCCGGGCTGGCAGGAGGGCGAAGCGCAGGCGTGGATCGAGAAGAAGCGCTTCGACTCGACCCTGGGCGCGGCGACGGCGATTGACTTCCAGAACTTCATGAGCGTCTATAACCCCGGCGGGTTGTGCAAGTTCATCACCAAAGGCTCCTTCACCCCGCAGCAAACCGCCGAGTTGTTCAACAAGGCGATGGGCTGGAATTGGTCTGGACAGGACCTGCTGGACACGGGCGCGCGTATCTTCAACTACAAGCGCCTGATCAACGTCAGACTCGGCATCCGGGCGAAGGATGACGTGCTGCCCTACCGGCTGGAGCACGAGGCCCGGCCGACCGGCACCGCCGCCGGGGTCCTGCCGGATATGAAGGTAATGATCCCGGACTATTACCGCCTGCGGAAGTGGGACGAGAACGGCGTGCCGACCTCCGAGGCGTTGATGCCAGTGATCGGATAGACCGCCATCGCGTATTTGGGATGGTGGAGTGAGTATTGGGCAATGACTGGCGCACCTCCATCTGACAAGCTATATCCCCCGCCTCCCGGCGATGTTCAACCAACCTGGGAGATTGCTTACCTTTTCCCGGCGCAGGGGCAGTGGAGCGAGGCGGAATATATGGCGCTTCGCCCCAACCGGCATGTGGAATTTACGGATGGGGTGATCGAGGTACTGCCGATGCCGACCTACTCGCATCAAAAAATATTGCGCTATCTGCTTCACATGGTGGAAGCCTTTGTACTGGCGCGACAATTGGGGGAAGTCATGTTTGCCCCGTTGCGAGTAAAACTCCGGGCTGGCAAATTCCGCGAGCCAGACATCGTGTTCATGTTGACCAAGAATTTGGCGCGTTGCGGCGAGGAGTTTTGGGTCGGCGCGGATTTGGTTATGGAAATTGTGAGCAATGACCAGCGTTCGCGTGAGCGTGATCTGGAAAAAAAGCGCGCTGATTATGCAGAAGGAGGCATCCCTGAATACTGGATTGTGGACCCCCTTGAGGAACGCATCACCGTCCTGCGGCTGGTAGGACGGCAGTATCAAGTTCACGGCGAATTCGGGCGCGGCGCGCAGGCCACCTCGGCGTTGCTGACGGGGTTCAGCGTGGACGTCAGCGCCGTGCTGGACGCCGGGAAAATCTAACGCTGCCTGGCAGCGACATCCCCAGGCCGCGGTGGTCTGAATCTGGAGACGATTATGACGACAGCACCTCCGCCAGAAAGGCTATATCCTACACTTCCCGCTGATCAATTATGGCCGGCGCAGGGACAGTGGACTTACGCCGATTTCCTGCGCCTGCCGGACGATGGCGTGCGCTACGAGATCATTGACGGAGCACTATACATGACCAATGCGCCTGATCCCGAACATCAACATGTCGTTATGGTGATCGCTGGGACGTTGTGGAACCTGGCTCAGGCTAGCCAGTTAGGGACAGTCTATACCGCTCCCATCGAAGTCCACTTGCCCGGAATTGCCCAGCCAGTGCAGCCTGACGTGTTATTTGTCTCCCAGGCGCGGCGGGAGATCGTGAAAGCCAAATTTATCGAAGGCGCGCCCGACCTGATCGTTGAAGTCACCTCGCCCTCGACCGCCCGCGCCGACCGCAAGGTGAAGCTCGACGCTTACGAGCGGGCCGGCGTGCAAGAATACTGGATCGTCAATCCACGAACGCGCGTGATCGAAATCTATGCGCTGACGCGCGGCGAGTACGCCCTGCACGGCGAATACAAAGCGGGCGAGCGCGTTGCCTCGTCGGTTTTGCCGGGCCTGGAATTGTCGACCGATACTATCTTTGGAGCCTGAGATCCCCATGGCCGTTGCTCAAGCCATCGAGCTCGAAACCCCGCTCCCCTCCGACCGGCCGCGCTGGTGGCCGGCCGCCCGCCGCGCAGGGGCGTTTCTCGCCGTCTTGCTCGTGCTATGCCTGGCGTGGGAAGGCTATAAAGCGATGGGCCTTGCGATCGAGGGGGACGTGCCATGCGGCCTGAGCCGGATGCCGGTTTGCACGAACGACACCTCCATGCCGCACCTGTGGACGATCTTCGGCGCGCTCTTCCAGCCGCCGCGCCGGGGCAGCGACGAGATTCTGCTCACTACCCTGGCGAAAGCCGCGTTCTTCACCTGGCGCGAGGCCGCCGCCGGTTTCGTCATCGGGAGCCTGATCGGCTTTATGCTGGGGGCGATCTTTGGACGTTTTCTCTTGCTGGAGCGCAGCCTGATGCCTTACATTGTCGCTTCGCAGACCGTCCCGCTCCTCGCCATTGCGCCGATGATCGTGATCTGGGGCAGCCGTTTGGAATGGGAAGCGTGGTGGTCGGTGTCCATCATCTCAGCCTACCTCACTTTTTTCCCGGTGACCATCAACACCCTGCGCGGGTTGCGCTCGCCTGATCCCACCGCCGTGGAGTTGATGCGCTCGTACGCGGCCTCCGAGATGCAAATCCTGTGGAAATTGCGCCTGCCGGCGGCGCTGCCTTACATCTTCACTGCCCTCAAGGTCTCGGCCACCATCAGCGTCATCGGCGCGATTGTGGGCGAGCTGCCCTCGGGCATCCCGGACGGCCTGGGGCGCGTGCTGTTGACCTTCAGCTACTACTACATCAGCGGACCGGAGAAGCTCTACGCCGCTATTCTGGGCGCGGCGGCGCTGGGCATTCTGTTCTCGGTCATCGTCGCGCAGATTGAGAAGCTGGTCGTGCCGGAAGGCCGGCGACTTGAAGGATAAATGCGCCATCCGCAACGTTGAATCTTCCTAATGGGAGCGGAACCTTTGCCGGAAAATTCGCCAATTATTTCTATTCAGGGCGTCAGCAAAATCTACAATCAGGGCAAAGACAGCCGCGTGTCCGCGCTGGAGGACATCCATCTGGATATTCACAGCGGCGAATTCGTCTCCCTGCTTGGCCCGTCGGGATGCGGCAAAAGCACCCTCTTGCGGCTGATCGGCGACTTGCTGGCGCCGTCGTCCGGGGCGGTGCTGGTGAACGGCAAGGCCGCCCCGCAGGCCCGGCGCGACCGCGATTATGGCATGGTGTTCCAGCAGGCCACGCTCTACGACTGGCGCACCGTGAGCAAGAACGTGCAGCTGCCGCTGGAGGTGATGAACTATCCGCGCGAGAAGCGCGAGGCCCGGGTGCAGGAAATGCTGCAGCTGGTGCAGCTCGAAGAATTCAGCCGCCATTATCCGTGGCAGCTCTCCGGCGGGATGCAGCAACGGGTGGCGATTGCACGGGCGCTGGCCTTCGCACCGGCGATCCTGCTCATGGACGAGCCGTTTGGCGCGCTGGACGAGATGACGCGCGAGCGGATGCAAATGGAGCTGCTGCACATCTGGGAGCAGACCAAAACGACGGTGGTCTTCGTCACCCACAGCATCCCGGAGGCTGTTTTCCTCTCCAGCCGGGTGGTCGTCATGTCGGCCCGGCCAGGACGGATCATGGACATCATTGACGTGGACCTGCCGCGCCCGCGCGTGTTCGAAACCCGCGAGCACCCCCATTTCTTCGAAAAGATCACCGAGGTCCGCGAGTGCCTGCGGCGTGAAGAAGTGAAAGGCGTCAACGTATGAGCCGGGTCGCCGATCTCGCTGCGCCGGTCGAGGCCGAATTGCTTCCGGCAGCTGACCGCCGCTGGACAGAACGCCTGCGCCGCTTTGTGCCCGCCGCGATAGTGTTTGTCCTGGCTTTGGTGTTATGGGAAGGGGTGGTCGCCGTCTTTCGCATCGAGGGCTTCCTGCTGCCGAAACCCAGCGTGATCGCGGCCACGTTCACGCGCGAGTTTTCGGTCGTCTGGCCGGCCGGGTTGTTCACTATGCGCGAGGCCGTCGGCGGGTTCGGCCTCGGGTGTGTGCTCGGCATTCTCGTGGCGCTGGCGACTGCGCGCTGGACGGTCGTCAGCGAGGGGATGTTGCCCTTCGCCATCGCCGTCAACTCCACGCCCATCGTCGCGCTCGCGCCGATTATGAACCAGTGGTTCGGCATCACCAATCCGCTGGGTAAGATGAGCATTGTGGCGGTCATCGTCTTCTTCCCGGTGATGATCAATACCGTGCGCGGGTTGACCCAGGTGGACGCCGGCGCGCTGGAATTATTGCGTTCGTACGCCGCTGGAGCCTTCGCGGTGCTCTGGAAGGTGCGCCTCCCCAACGCGCTGCCGTATATGTTCAGCGCGTTCAAAGTGTCGAGCACGTTGAGCGTCATCGGCGCAATCGTCAGCGAGTACTTCGGCGGGTCGCGCGAGGCGCTGGGGGTGTACATCTCCCAACAGGCGGCGTTGTTTCATTTCGCGGAGGCCTGGTCGGCGATTATCATCGCCTGCCTGATGGGCATTGTCTTCTATGGGATCATCCTGCTCGTCGAGCGGCTGGTCATGCCCTGGCACGTGTCCTTGCGGGCGACAGAAGAGTAGCGGTTGTCGGCTAGTGGTCATTGATTAAGGAGTCATCCAAAAATAACTTCCCGGTTTCAGACCCTAAGGGTCTCTGAGACCCTTAGGGTCTTGGCGGAATTTATTCCTAAGGAGGTGGTTGACAGCCCGTTATTCGCTCACTTTCCGTATACCAACAGCCGATTCCCATTTACCTGATCCGGAGGAGAAAACTATGAAGTCCAAACGATGGATGCGCCTGACGGCGCTTCTAGCCCTGGCGACGCTCGTCGCCGCCTGCGGTGGGGGACAGCCGACCACCGAGGCGCCCAGGGAAATGACGAAGATCACCCTGCAGCTGCAGTGGGTCACGCAATCGCAGTTCGCCGGTTACTATGCGGCGGTGGACAAGGGCTATTATCGCGACGAGGGACTGGACGTGACCATCAAAGAGGGCGCGGTGGATATCGTGCCGCAGCAAGTGCTGGCTTCCGGCCAGGCTGACTTCGCCGTGTCGTGGGTGCCGAAAGCGCTCGTCTCCCGCGAAGAGGGCGCGAAGATTGTGAACATCGCGCAAGTCTTCCAGCGGAGCGGCACGCTCGAGGTTTCCTGGAAGGATTCGAACATCGCCAAGCCGGAAGACTGGAAGGGCAAGAAAGTCGGCACGTGGGGCTTTGGCAACGAGTTCGAACTGACGGCGGCGATTGAGAAAGCCGGGCTGGACAAGGATAAGGATTTGACCATCATCCAGCAACCCTTCGACATGTCGCTGCTGCTCAACCGTGAAGTGGATGCGGCGCAGGCGATGACCTACAACGAATACGCGCAGGTGCTGGAAGCCAAGAACCCGGCCACTGGCGAACTCTATAAGCCGGAAGACCTGACGGTGATCAATTTTAACGACGTCGGCACGGCCATGCTGCAGGACGCCGTCTGGGCGCGCGAAGACTGGTTGAGTGACGCGAAGAATCAAGACCTCGCCGTGCGCTTCCTCAAGGCAACCTTCAAGGGCTGGGTCTTCTGCCGTGACAACTTCGACGAGTGCGTGGAAATCGTGCTGAAGAACGGCCCGACGCTCGGCCAGGGACACATGACGTGGCAGTTGAACGAGATCAATAAACTGATCTGGCCTTCTCCCGGCGGCATCGGCCTCATGGACAAGGCGCTCTGGGATCAGACTATCCAGGTCTCGACCTCGCAGAAGGTGCTCAAGGCCGCGCCGGATGCGAATGCCTATCGCACCGACCTGGCGCAGAAAGCGGTGGATGAACTCAAGGCCGCCGGCCTGGACGTGGCCGGCGCCGGCTATGCGCCGAAGACGGTGCAAGTGACCGAGGGCGGCAAGTAGTCCAGAAGTTCCCTGAGTTCCCGAAGTTCGTTGAGTTCCTTCTGCAGGAACTACAGGAATTCAGGGAACTCGGGGAGCTTCCTTTCTTCAGGAGGTCAGTGAAATGGCCCGCATTGTACGTGGAGCGTTGCTCCAGGCGACCTGGACCGGCGACAAGCAATCCATGATTGACAAGCACGTGGCCTACGTCGAACAGGCTGCCCGGCAGGGCGCGCAGATTATGTGCTTTCAGGAATTGTTCTACGGCCCTTATTTCTGCCAGATTCAAGACCCCAAATACTACGGCCTCACCGAGCCGATGCCCGACGGCCCAACGGTCAAACTCATGCAAGAGCAGGCCCGGAAGCACCAGATGGTGCTGATTGTGCCGATGTACGAGGAAGACAACACAGGCGTTTACTACAACACCGCCGCCGTAATTGACGCCGACGGGACCTATCTCGGCAAATACCGCAAGACGCACATCCCGCACGTCAGCGGCTTCTGGGAGAAGTTCTACTTCAAGCCGGGCAACCTCGGCTATCCGGTCTTCAACACCGCCATCGGCAGGGTCGGCGTGTATATCTGCTACGACCGGCACTTCCCCGAAGGCCCGCGCATGTTGGGCCTGCACGGCGCAGAAATCATCTTCATCCCCAGCGCCACCTCGCGCGGCCTCTCCATGCACCTGTGGGAAATCGAGCAGCGGGCGCACGCCATCTTCAACGGCGTGTTCGTCGGCACGATTAACCGGGTCGGGCAGGAGAGTGAGTTCGGCTCGAACGACTATTACGGCTCGTCCTATTTCTGCGACCCGCGCGGCCAGTACGTCCCCGACCTCACCACCGGCGAGGGCAAAGCCAGCGACACGCAAGAACAACTGATCGTGTGCGACCTGGATTTTGACAAAGTCCGCGAAGTCCGCAACACCTGGCAGTTCTACCGCGACCGGCGGCCGGAGATGTATGGCGACATCTCGAATCCGATGGCGTAAATTGCCGCTCGGTTATCAGTCAACGGTGAACAGTGAACAGTCAATAGTCAACAGTCAACAGTCGACAGCCAACGGTCAACAGTTATAAGCTTATACTTGCCACTGCTCGCTGTTCACTATTCACTGTTCACTATTGACTATTCACTGATCCCTCAACATGAAACCTGCCCCTTTCGACTACGCAGCGCCGGCTTCGCTCGACGAGGCGCTCGCCCTCAAAGCCCAGCACGGCGACGAGGCCAAGTTCCTGGCGGGCGGGCAGAGCCTGGTTCCGGCGATGAACTTCCGGTTGGTGCAGGCCGCTTTGCTCGTGGACTTAAACGGGTTGACGGGACTCGACTACATTCGCGCCGACGCCGGGCGTGGGGAACTGCGTTTAGGCGCAATGACCCGGCAGCGGCGGTTGGAGCGCGACCCCGTCGTCGCCCAGGCCTCTCCGCTGTTGCGCGAGGCGATGCCGTGGGTGGCGCACCCTCAAATTCGGAATCGCGGCACCCTGGGCGGGAGCCTGGCCCACGCCGACCCGGCCGCCGAGCTGCCGGTCGTCGCCGTCGCGCTGGGGGCCAGATTCAAAGCGCAATCCACGCGCGGGGAGCGCTGGATCAGCGCCGACGATTTCTTCAAGGGCCTCTTCACCACCGACCTGGCTTCCGACGAAATGCTCGTCGAAGTCGCCCTGCCGGCCTTGCCCCCTCGCACCGGGACGGCGTTCGTGGAATTTGCCCGGCGGCGCGGCGATTACGCGCTGATGGGCGTCGCCGCCGTCGTCACGCTGGACGAAAACGGCGTGT
Organism: Anaerolineales bacterium; assembly: GCA_034435515.1. GTDB lineage: Bacteria > Chloroflexota > Anaerolineae > Anaerolineales > UBA6663 > DATDRS01. The sequence goes on along the minus strand of DAOTXG010000602.1, from coordinate 9,059 downwards.
GCCAGCAGGCGCGGCTGGTTTATCTCAACGCGGGAGATGGGCCGGTCAATGCGCGCGAGGCCGCCAGTCTTTTAGCCGGGCAGGCCCCTTCCACTTCGGCGATGGAAGCCGCCGCGGCGCTGGCGGCCGATAAAGAAATCAACCCGATGGGCAACGTGCACGCCTCGCCTGAATACCAGCGGCATTTGGCCCGCGTGCTCACCCGGCGCGCATTGAAGCAAGCCTTTGAGCGGGCAGCAACGACCGGAAACTGAAGGAACTCAGGGAACTCAAAGGAACTCTGCGCTCCAGATTCCTTGAGTTCCTTCAGTTCCCTGTGTTCCAGCCCTACAGGCAACTATGAGCCAACAGCATTCCATCACAGTCACCGTTAACGGTCAGACCTATTCGCGCGGTGTCGAGCCGCGCCTGCTTTTAAGCGATTTCCTGCGGCACGAACTGGGATTGACCGGCACGCACGTGGGCTGTGAGCATGGCGTGTGCGGCGCGTGCACTATTCTCTACGACGGCCAGCCTATTCGCTCCTGCCTGACGTTTGCCGTGCAAGCCAACGGACATACCCTGACCACCGTCGAGGGGCTGGCGCAGAGCCAGAAAGACCTCCACCCGCTCCAGCAGGCTTTCTGGGAAGCGCACGGCCTCCAGTGCGGCTTCTGCACCCCCGGCATCCTCATGACGCTGGTTCCATTCCTGCACGAGAACCCGAACCCGACCGAGATGGAAATTCGCGAGGCCATTTCGGGCAACCTGTGCCGGTGCACGGGCTACCAGCATATTGTCGAGGCGGTGAAGTTGGCGGTGGAGAAGATGAAGTAATCGGTAAGCGGTAATTTGTAATTGCCTCTGTTGCCATGTTTACCCTCCCCGACAGTCTCCCCGCTCTCGCTTCTGCCTTGCGTTCGGGCGAATTACTAATTACCAATTACCTCTCACAACTCGAGCAGCTCTTTGCCGACCGCGAGCCTTCCCTCCTTGCCTTCCTCCCTGAAGCGAACCGCTTCGACCGCCTGCGCCACGAGACCGAGGCGCTGCTGGCCCGTTATCCTCAACCCGAAACCCGCCCGCTCTTGTTTGGCGTGCCCGTCGGCGTCAAAGATATCTTTCACGTGGAGGGTTTTGTCACTTATGCGGGAAGCCGCTTGCCGCCCGAAATTCTGCAGGGCCCGGAGGCTGAGAGCGTCAAACTTCTCAAGAACGCGGGCGCGCTCATCCTGGGCAAGACTGTCACGACCGAGTTCGCCTACTTCGGGCCGGGACCGACGCGCAACCCACACAACCCTGACCACACTCCGGGCGGCTCCAGCAGCGGCTCGGCGGCTGCGGTTGCGGCGGGACTGTGTCCGCTCGCGCTTGGCACGCAGACGATCGGCTCGATTATCCGCCCGGCCTCGTTCTGCGGCGTCGTCGGCTTCAAGCCAAGTTACGAGCGGATTTCCAGACTGGGTGTTATCCCACTTTCTCCCTCGCTTGACCATATCGGCGTTTTTACAACGGATGTGGCTGGGGCGGTGCTGGCCGTAGGGGTGCTGTGCGGTAATTGGGAAATGGTAAATGGTAATTTGAGGCAGCCTGTGCTTGGCCTCCCCGAAGGGCCTTATCTCGCCCGCGCCTCCGAGGAGATGCTTGCACACTTTCGGGCGATCTGCCGTAAATTGGCTGATGCTCGGTACAAGGTCGAATCAGTGGACGCGATGCCGGATTTTGACGCGATCTATGAGCGGCATTACGTTATCACTAATGCAGAGGCGGCCCGCGTTCATAAGGACTGGTATCCGCGCTACCGCGATCTCTATCACCCCAAGACCGTCGAGAAATTAGAGATGGGGCGGAGTGTTACGGAGACAATGCTCGCCGAGGTGTTGCCAATGAGAGAACAATTGCGCGCTGAATTGCACGGCCTGATGGACGCGCACGGGATTGACTTATGGATTTCGCCTGCGGCCGTCGGCCCGGCGCCCGAGGGCCTGGACAGCACGGGTGACCCCGTGATGAATCTCCCCTGGACCCAGGCGGGCCTGCCTGCCATCAACATGCCCTCCGGCAGGGCCGCCAATGGTCTTCCGCTGGGTTTGCAGTTGACCGCCCGCTGGGGCGCGGATGAAAAATTGCTGGCATGGGCAGCGGGTCTGGAAAAAGTGATTGGTAATTCGTAAATGGCAATCATCCGGGGCGAAATTCGCGCTGGCGCGTATTATGACTCGGCAGTGCTGATGCAGCTCCAACGCGGATTGCTGGGCCTGGCCGGGGTGCTGGACTCCGGCGCGGTGATGGGCACGCCCGCCAACCTGGAATTGCTCGACCAGAGCGGCCTGCTCGCTGACGAGACCCGCCAGGCGGGAGCGAACGATCTGGTCATCGTGGTCAAGGCCGAGAACGAGGGCGCCGCAGCCGACGCGCTGCGGCAGGTGGACGCGCTGTTGACCCGCCGCCGCTCGGCGGTTTCCGAAGAATTCCGCCCGAAAAGCTTGGAGACGGCCGTTCAGCAATTGCCTGAAGCCGGGTGGGTGCTTGTATCCGTGCCGGGGCGGTTTGCCACCGGTGTCGCGCGCGAGGCGCTCCATCTCGACCGCCACGTGTTCCTCTACAGCGACAATGTCTCGCTCGAAGACGAAATTGTGCTCAAGCAGTTGTCACAGTCAAAGGGCCTGCTGGTGATGGGGCCGGACTGCGGCACGGCGATTATCAACAGCGTTGGCCTGGGTTTCGCCAACCGCGTGCGGCGCGGGCCAATTGGGCTGGTGGGCGCTTCGGGCACGGGGCTGCAAGCCGTGACCACGCGCATTCACGAATTGGGCGGGGGCGTCTCGCACGCCATTGGGACGGGCGGCCGCGACCTCAAGGCCGAGGTCGGCGCTGTCACGGCGCATCAGGCGCTCGACGTCCTCGCGCGTGACCCCGAGACCGGAATCATCGTGCTGGTCTCCAAGCCCCCCGCGCCGGAAGTGGCGACGAGATTGTTAGCGGCAGCCCAGGCGACAGGCAAGCCCGTCGTCGTGGACTTCATCGGCTACCCGCCGCCCGCGCGGCAACTGGGGAATCTGCATTTTGCCGCGGGCTTGAGCGAGGCGGCGGAATTGGCGGTGAGGTTATTAGTGATTAGTAATTCGGGATTAGACGCCCGACCACCAATTACTAATTACTACTTACGTGGCTTATTCTCCGGCGGCACCCTCGCTTACGAGGCTATGCTGGGGCTGCAAGCCGTTCTCTCGCCGATTTATTCCAACGCGCCAATTACCAATAACCAATTACTGCCTGATCCTCTGAAGAGCCAGGCGCATACGATTATTGACCTGGGCGACGAAGTCTTCATGGTCGGGCGCTTGCACCCGATGATAGACTACGACCTGCGCCTGCGCCGCCTGCGGCAGGAGGCCGCCGATCCGGAGGTCGGCCTGATTTTGCTCGACGTGGTGCTGGGCGAGGGGGCGCATCCCGACCCGGCGAGTGAGTTGGCTCCGGCAATAAAGGAAATTGGTGAAATGGAGAATCGGAGAATTGAAATTGTGACCGTGGTCATCGGAACAGAAGACGACCCGCAGAATCTCAATTCGCAAGTTGAACGCTTGAAAGCGGCTGGCGCAACCGTCCTTCGCACGCTGACCGAGGCGGTTGACCACGTGGCTCGCCGCTTGAGTTCCCACCCGGCGCCGCCCAACCCGCCCGTCGCGCTCGACCGTTTCGCGCAGACCCCGCTCGCCGCAATTAACGTCGGCCTCGAATCGTTCCATAACAGTCTGGCCGGGCAGGGAGCGCGAGTCGTCCACGTCGATTGGCGGCCGCCGGCGGGCGGGAATGAAAAGTTGGCGGCGATCCTGGCGAAGATGAAAAGTAGCCAGTGAACAGTAAGCAGTGAACAGTAAGCGGTGAACAGTAAGCGGTGAACAGTAAGCAATAACCGGTGATGCACGCCTGTAGTTGACTGTTCACTATTGACTGTTCACTTGACCACTGGAGCGATTATGGACATCGAACAGGCTAATACAACCGCCGTGCAGCGCATGATGGACGCCCGGCCTATCCTCAAAGGCGCGGCGACGGCGCGCGACGTGATCCCCGGCATAAAGGATAACTTGTTCCTGCACGCCGGGCCGCCGATTACCTGGGCGCGCATGGCCGGGCCGATGCGCGGGGCGGTGATCGGCGCGGCTATTCTGGAGGGCATGGCGAAGGACGAGGCGGAGGCGACCGCCCTCGCCGAGAAGGGCGCGATAGAGTTTGCGCCGAATCACGAGCACAGTTCCGTCGGGCCGATGGCGGGCGTGATTTCGCCTTCGATGAAAGTGTATATCGTGGAAAACGTCACCCACGGCAACAAAGCGTACTCCAATTTCAACGAGGGCTACGGCAAAGTGCTGCGCATGGGCGCGTACAGCGAGGAGGTTATTAAGCGGCTGCGCTGGATTAACGGCGAATTCGCGTCCGTCGTGGGCGACGCGATTGAGGCCAGCGGCGAGGGGCTGGACATCCGCGCCCTCATCGCCGAGGCCCTCCACATGGGCGACGAAAGCCACAACCGCAACAAGGCCGGGTCGCTACTGTACCTCAAATGGCTGGCGCCGCTGGTCGCCAAAGTGGCGCAGGACAGCGCCACAGAAAGCGAAACGCTCAAGTTCCTCGGCGACAACGCGCTGAGCGTGCTCAACCCGGTCATGGCGGCGTGCAAGGCGATGGCGGATGCCGCGCACAACGTCGAAGGCAGCACCCTCGTCAGTACCATGGCGCGCAACGGGACGGACTTCGGCCTGCGCGTCAGCGGCCTCGGCGACCGCTGGTTCACCGCCCCGGCGGAGGTGCCTAAGGGCTTGTGGTTCCCTGGCTTCACCGAAGCCGACGCCAACCCGGATATTGGCGACAGCACCATCACCGAGACCGTCGGCATCGGCGGGTTTGCGATGGCGACCGCGCCCGCGATTGTCAGTTTCGTCGGCAGCACGCCGAAAGAAGCGACCCACGCCACGCTCGAAATGTATGAAATCACTGCCGCCGAGCACAAACATTTCACCATCCCGGCGCTCGACTTCCGCGGGACGCCGACCGGCATTGACATTCGGAAAGTCGTCGAGAAAGGCATCCTGCCGCGTGTCAACACCGGCATCGCGCACAAGCAGGCCGGCGTCGGCCAGGTCGGGGCGGGGCTGGTGAGGCCGCCGATGGCGATTTTTGAGGAGGCGCTGGTGGCGTTTGCGGAGAAGTACAATTTGTAGTGAGTCGTCAACAGTGAACAGTAAACAGTAAATAGTAAACAGTAAACAGTGATGCACGATCGGTAAATGCCAAAGGAAGCAGCAATGGAAAGCTTGCCGCATGCGGGTAATTTCAGGGATTTGCTTGTCTACCAGAAGGCGCGTCAGCTGTCGCAAGAAGTGTTTCAACTGACGCTTAAGTTCCCAAAGGAAGAACTGTATTCGCTGACCAGCCAGATACGCCGCTCGGCAAGGTCCATCGGCGCAAATATCGCCGAAGCATGGGCGAAAAGGCGCTATGAGAGTCACTTCATCAGCAAATTGACCGACGCCGACATGGAGCAATATGAGACGCAGCATTGGCTTGATACGGCTATTGATTGTGGTTATTGCGACTCCGAAACTGCAAACCGCCTGCGCCACCAATGTGAAGAGATTGGTCGGCTGCTCAGCGGGATGATCGCCAAAGCTGATAAATTCTGTGGTGAGCTTTCCAGTTCTCTCCACGAGCCATTGATCGAGTATTTCGTTGGCAGCACCGAAAACTAGCCACTGTTTACTGTTCACTGTTCACTTTCTCACTCCCACGGAGTCACTATGAAAATCTACGACCTCTCCCAAGACCTCAACCAGGACTGCTCCTTCTGGCCTCTCTATCCGCCGTTCGAGGTCAAATATATCAAGCGTAAGGCGGAGCACGGCGTCAACGCTCAGTACATTATGAGCTCGAACCACATGGGCACACATCTGGACGCGCCGCGCCACTTTGTGACCAAAGGCAAGACGATTGACCAGCTGCCGCTGGACTGGCTGTACGGCCCCGGCGTGATTGTGGACGTGAGCGACATCTGCGACGACCGGGCGCTCTTTACGCCGGAGGACCTGGAGCGGCGCGCCGACATCCGCGAGGGCGACATCCTGTTCATCCATACCGGCTGGCACAAGTATTCTTTCCTCAGCCCCGACGCGGACGAGGAAAAGTACATCCACCGCCACCCCGGACCGCATTACAGCATTTGCGACTGGCTGTTGAAAAAGAAGGTTCACCTGTGGGGCGTGGACATGATCTCGACCGATCATCCCATGAACCTGCCGATTGGCCGCTTCCTGGGCAAGGGCGGCCTGGAGCACTGGCAGAAGGTACGCCGCAAGTGCGAGGAGAAGTTCGGCAAGGACAAGATGGACGAGCTCTTCCCCGACTCGGCCTATCAGTTGACGCACAACGCGCTCTTCCCCTACGACTGCGTCCACGTGGAGAACCTGGGCGGCGAGCTCGGCAACCCGGCGCTCCACAACCGACGGCTCATCCTCGGCGCGCTGCCGTGGCGATTCAAGGGCGGCGAGGCGGCTTTCTGCCGCGCCTTCGCGCTGGTGGACGAGGCGGAGAAACCGGCCCGCACTGCTCGCACCAGAAAATCCGCTGCGAAGAAATCCGTAAAGCCGCGCAAGTAGGGAGTTATCGGTGAACAGTAAACAGTGAACAGTGGCGATCTGCTGTCCACTGTTTACTGCCTCACTGATCACTGTTGACTTAATCATGGCAACTCGCGTTTTCGGCCAACCCATCATTCGCAACGAAGACCCCCGCCTGCTCACCGGGCAGGCGCTGTTCGTGGACGACGTGGATTTGCCCGGCATGTTGCACGCCGCGTTCCTGCGCAGCTCGTACGCGCACGCGCGCATCAAGCACATTGACGTTTCGCAGGCGTTGCAGCGCGAGGGCGTGGTGGCCGTGTACACCGCCGCCGACCTCGGCGACTACTGGAAGCCGGGGCCGCTCCTCGTCTCGCCGCCGCCCGTCGAGGGGCGTGTGTTCAATGAACGGACGCAAGTGCCGCTCGCCAAAGATAAGGTGCGGTTTGCGGGCGAGCCAATCGCGGTGGTCATCGCCGAGAGCCGCTATCTGGCCGAGGACGCGCTGACCAGCATCGTGGTGGATTTTGAGCCGTTGGACGCGGTGGTGGACATGGAGAAAGCGTTGGAACCGGGTTCGCCGCTTGTCCACGACGATGTCGGCTCAAACATCGCCGCGCACATCATTCAACGCAAGGGCGGCGACTACGCGGCGGCGCGCACCCAGGCCGACCTCGTCATCAAGCGGCGCTTCTTCTACCATCACGGCGCGGCGGCGGCGATGGAGAACCGGGGCATCGTGGCCCAGTGGGACGCGAAGGCGGCCCGGCTGACGGTGTGGGACACGACCCAGGCCCCCATCGCCATCCGCAACGGCCTGGCCGGGATGCTCGACCTCTCGGAGAACCAGGTCCGCGTGATCGCGCCGTTCATCGGCGGCGGGTTCGGCCCGAAGATCATGATGTTCTATCAGGAGGAAGTGGTCATCCCCTGGGCCGCGATGAAGCTCAACCGGCCCGTGAAGTGGATCGAAGACCGCGCGGAGAACTTCGTCGCCACCACGCAGGAGCGCGGGCAAATCCACGACGCCGAGATCGCGCTGACGAAAGACGGGCGCATCCTCGGCGTCCGCGACGTGTTCCTGCACGACACTGGCGCGTATGACCCCTATGGCCTGACGTGCCCTCTGAACAGCCAGTGCACCTTGCTCGGGCTGTATCACATTCCCATTTACTATTCCGAGTTCAAGGCGGTCTTCACCAATAAGCCCATCGTCACGCCGTATCGCGGCGCGGGGCGGCAGCACGGCGTGTTTGTCATCGAGCGCCTGCTCGACCTGGCCGCGAGGCAGTTAGGCATAGACAAGACTGAGATCCGCCGCCGGAACTTCATCCCACCCGACGCTTTCCCGTACTACAACGAAGTCATCTATCAAGACTTCGCGCCGCTCGTCTACGACAGCGGCAACTACGACCCGATCATGGACAAGGCGCTGGAGCTGATCGGCTACGAACAGTTCGTCAAGGATGAGCAGCCCAAACTCCGCGCCGAGGGCAGGCACGTTGGCCTGGGCGTCGTCGCCTACGTGGAAGGCACAGGCATCGGGCCGTACGAGGGCGCGCGGGTCAAGGTGCAGGCGAGTGGCAAGGTCTCGCTCGTCACCGGCGTCGGCACGCAGGGGCAGGGGCACTTCACCAGTTTCGCGCAGATCGTCGCCGAGCAATTGGGCGTGAGCGTGCGTGACGTGGAAGTCGTGACGGGCGACACCGACCAGTTCTACTGGGGTGCCGGGACATTCGCCAGCCGGGGAGCGGTCGTGGCTGGGAACGCGGTCAACGAAGCCGCCAGAGACGTGCGCCAGAAGATCCTCAAGATGGCCGCCGAGCAGCTCGAGTGCGCCGAAGAAGATTTGGAGCTGGTAGACGGCGTGGTGAGGGTGAAAGGCGCGCCTCAGAAGGCGATCAAGCTGGGCGAACTGGCGGTGAAGGCCAACCCGATGCGGGGCGCGGTCAAACCCGGCACGATCCCCGGCCTGGAAGCGACCAACTACTTTGGCCCGGCGCGCGGCGCGACGGCAGCCGGCGTCCACGCGCTGATCCTCGAAGTTGATCCCGAGACAATGGGCATAGAGATCAAGAAGTACGTCGTCGTTCACGACTGCGGCACGGTCATCAACCCGCTGATCCTCGAAGGGCAGGTGCAGGGCGGCGTGGCGCAGGGGATTGGCAACGCCTTCTACGAGGACCTGATTTTTGACGACAACGGCCAGCTGCTCAATGGGACTTTCATGGATTACCTGGTTCCGACCTCGCTCGAAGTCCCGTCGGTGATTGCGGGTCACACGGTCACGCCCTCGCCGCTGAACCCGCTCGGCATCAAAGGCGCGGGCGAGGCCGGCGCCATCCCCGTCGGGCCGCTGTTCGCGCAGGCGGTGGAAGACGCGCTGTACGATAAGAACCTCGAAATCCTGGAGATTCCTCTCAGCCCTCTGCGGCTGTGGGAGTTAGCGAATTCGCCGCG
>DAOTXG010000601.1:0-2145 GCA_034435515.1 Anaerolineales bacterium | reverse complement strand
CTGGTTGACCTCGCGGCTTACCCGGAGATCGACGCGGCCTACGCGCTCTGGGATATCCAGAGCGGCAACCCGCTGGCGGCCAATCACGTCGCCGGGCACATCAAGTCCCTGCTTTATCGCCTGGCGCCCGCCTATCCGAACCTGAAGTACCTGGTCCTCGTCGGCGGAGACCCCCTGATCCCCCATCGCCGCATCCGGGACGAAGCCCTGGTCGCCAACGAGCGCACCTACACCGACGTGGCTTACACACCCATCCTGGCCGGCTCGCTCGGCCTGCGCTATTTCCTCAGCGACGATTATTATGCCGGGTTGTTGCCTCTGCCCTTCAAGGGCCGGGAAGTCTATCTGCCGCAGGTCGCCATCGGGCGGCTGGTTGAGGAACCAGAGGAGATGGTCGCGGTCATCAACACCTTCCTGGCTCAACCCACGGTCCGGCCGTCCAACGCGTTCGTCACCGGCTATGACTTTCTGAAAGACCAGGCGCGGGCGATCAGCGCCACGTTAGCCGCCCAGGAGTTGATCACCCAGACCCGGCTGATTGACGATAGTTGGACGGCGCGGGACTTCCGCCTGAGTTTCTTCATCACCCCCACGGCGCACAGTCTGAACTCGCTCAACTCACACTTCCAGCACCATCGTTTCTTCCCCAACGACGCGAACGACGTCTATGCCACCGAGGTGGATACGGTTGGTGCCAGCACGACCTTCAGTGGCACGCTGATCTTCACCGTCGGCTGCCACTCCGCCCTGAACGTCCCGGATGGCCAGTCGCCGACGGATGCGGACTGGGCGCAGGCCTTCACCCGGCGCGGCGCGACCTTCATCGGCAACACCGGCTACGGCTATGGCGACTCCGACCTGGTCGCCTACTCCGAGCGCCTGATGGTCAACTTCGTCAAGCAGCTGGGCTACTGGCCCGACGGCCAGGCGCCGACCGTCGGCCAGGCGCTGCTGCGCGCCAAGCAGCACTACTACAACACCGCCGCCGCCGCCGCCTTCAGCAACTACGACGAGAAGGTGCTGGAAGAAATGATCCTCTATGGGCTGCCCATGCTGCGCGTGAGCATGCCCGTCACCACCACCACCCCGCCCGACGGGCCCAGCCTGGCCGAGGGCGTGCAGGCGGTAGGCGCGCCGTCCCAGGGCGCGCGCCTGGCCGAGCCAGTGAGCGCGCAGGCGGTCACGACCAGCAGCCTCAGCCTGAGCTTCGATTACACGTCGAATGAAGTCAGGATGAAGGACGGCAGCGTGTTGGGCAACTACTACCTGATCACTGGCGAAGATGACGCCCAGGTCGCGGGCGGGCGGCCCATTCAGCCGCGCACCAGCCTCGACATTCACCGCGCCGACACCATCGCGCATGGCGTGCTCCTGCTGGGCGGCACGTTCAGCGACACGCCGGACTTCGACCCGGTCATCTCGCGCGTGATCACCGACGAACTCTACGTCGAGACCGAGCCGCTCTACCTGGCGCTTCCCTGGTATCCGGTCGTCCCTGGCACGCTCAACCGCTTCCTGGGGATTGACGGGCAATCGCGCGAGCGGCTGGTGGTCACCCCCGGCCAGTTCCGCGCAACCCCTGGCGTCTCGCCGACGGTGGGGACGCAGCGGCTGTACAGCAGCCTGCACTACGAAATCTACCACGCGCCGTTTACGGACACGGACTTCGTCGCTCCGAGCCTCTGGCAGGTGCAGGCGGTGGTCACTGGGACCACGGTGACATTCGACGTGCGGGTGACGGACGACAGCGGGAACGTGGCGCGGGTGGTGGTGCTCTATCGAGAGACGACGGACAATGCGTGGCAGCCGGTCGAACTGAAGCCGGACGCGGCGACCCAAACCTGGCGGGAGAGTGAGAGCGGCTTGCGCGGGGAGATTGAATTCTTTGCTCAGGCGGTGGATGCGAGCGGGAACGTCGCGCTGGCGCTCGATCACGGCAACCCCTTCTCACAGGTCCTCAAGACTGAAACCAGACTCTATCTCCCCCTCGTGAGGAAATAACGGGGAACACCGATGAAGTGTGACAAGTGCGGTTTTGACAACCCGGCCGGTTTTGCCTTTTGCGGCAAGTGCGGCGCGCCGCTCACCCAGACGTGCCCGGCGTGCGGCTTCGCCAACCCGCCGGGCATGGCCTTCTGCGGCAAG
>DAOTXG010000600.1:0-6301 GCA_034435515.1 Anaerolineales bacterium | reverse complement strand
ACGATTTCCTTCACCCTGCCCGAGCCGTTCGCGCCCTTCCTGGATTACACCGCGTTTGGCCTGCTGCCCCAACACAAACTCACCGGCGTCTCCGCCGCGGATCTGGTCGACGCGGATTTCAACCTGGCCCCGGTTGGCGCCGGCCCTTTCCAGTTCGCGGGCTGGAAGAGCGCGGGGGGAGCGCTCGCCGGCGTCGTGCTGACCGTCGCGCCGGATAACTACCTCCAGCGCCCTAACCTGAACCAGATCCAGTTTAACTTCTACCCCGACGCGGCAGCGGCATTGGCGGCCTATCAGAACGGCGAAGTGCAGGGCGTCAGCCAGTTAGCCGAGGCGCAAATGGCCGAGGCGCTCAGGCTGCCGCAACTGGGCCTGTACACCTCGCTCCTGCCGGAGTACAGCCTGATCTTCCTCAACCAACGCAGCGACGAACTCCCCTTCTTCAAAGAAAAAAAGGTGCGCCAGGCGTTGCTCTACGGCTTGAACCGGAGCGCGATGGTGGTCAACCTCCTCCAGGGACAGGCCGTCGTGGCCGATTCGCCCGTGATGCCCGGCTCGTGGGCTTACAACGCCGAATTGCCGCAGGTCGAATACAGCCCCGAGCAGGCTAACACCTTGCTGGATAGCGCGGGCTGGGTCTTCCCGGCAGAAGCCGTAGCCGGGACTGAGAACTACGTGCGGCAGAAAGACGGCCGGCCGCTCAAGTTCACTCTCATCACGCCGAACGACCCGGTGCACGTGGCGGCAGCGAATTCAGCCAAAGCGACCTGGGCGATGATCGGCGTGCAAATTGACGTCAGCCCGGTGGACCCGGCGACGCTCTACAGTCAATATCTTGAACCGCGCGCCTATCAGGCGCTCCTGGCCGACTACAACCTGGCCGGGACGCCCGACCCCGATCCCTATCCGTTCTGGCACCAGACGCAGGTGGAAAGCGGCCAGAACTACAGCGGCTTCGACGACCGAGTGACGAGCGAGCTACTCGAGCAGGCGCGCATCACGACGGACCTCGCCGCCCGCGCGCGGTTGTACCAACGCTTTCAATCCCGCTTCGCCGATCAGGTCCCGGCGCTCCTGCTCTATTACCCCGTCCGCAATTACGCCGTGGATAGGCGGGTGGGCGGCGTGCAGATCGGCCCGCTGACCGAACCAAGCGACCGCTTCAAGCGCCTCGCCGACTGGTACATCGTCACGCGGCGAGTGATTGTCGAACAAGCGGCCGGCGCGACGCCCACGCCTTGAAAAGGCGCGCGTGAACTCCAAGGCGGCGCTCGACGCCGCGGCCGCGCAGGCGATCCACAGGCCCCAAACCGCCAAACCGGGGCCTATCCCGCTCATCACTCCCGTTGCAATCAGGTGAACTGCGCCAACGCCCAACGCCAGCCAGCGCCAGCGTTTAACTTGGAAGGGCCTGTTTTGGATCACGGCCAGGCTGTTCGCAAAGGCATAAGCCCAGAGGCCCAGGCCGGCGGCGGCGTCTACGACAGCCAACCGGGCCAGCAAGGCGGACAGAAGATCGCCCGACCCGACGAATGTCGCCCCAGCGCGAATTGACGACGCCAGCCCCGTCACCGAGAAAAGGCTGATCTGCCAGCCGCTCACCGATCCGCCGACCCCGTCGCCAAACTGCCACGTGACCCAGGGCGCGAAGCACGCCGCCAGCCACAACGCGGCGTTCAGCGCCCGCCAGTCAATAAAATGCGCGGTGGAGTCATCCCGCCGCAGGCGCCACAGGCTCACGCCACTCAACGCTGCGCCTATCACAAAACCGCCGAGGCTGTAGAAGGGGAGCAGCGGCGCGCGACTGCGCCACCAGTCGTGCAAAGGCAAGCCGTCGTAGACAGCGGCGCTTGCGGCCCAGCCCCGACTGGACATCACCTGCACCGGCCGACTCGCGGCCTCGAGCGTATTTCCACGCGCAGTCATCACCCCCAGCAGCAGCGCCACGCACATCAGGCCGGCGCCCGCCGCCAGTCCGATTAACGAGCCAAATCTTCCTCGTCGGCCCCAGACGATATCGAAGGCGTTCACCGCCAGCGCGAAAAGCCCGACGCTGCCCGTGAGGAACAGCATCCGCAAAAATTCGCCCACCGTGCGGATGAGCATCTCGAACTCCGGCTCGGCGTAGAACGGATAGGCCGGCTGGATGAGCGCCAGCTCCTCGCGCGCCAACCCGGCCTGAGCGGCCCAGGCGTCGAGTTCGGGGAACTGCATCTCGGCGATATAGGCATCATTGGCCTCTTGGGCAATGCGGCGCGCCGCCGCTGCCTGGCCGGACGCAATCACAAGATGCGCGACCGCACACTCGCGCCCATCACGGTCAACGAAACAAGGGTTGTAGCGGTGAGGCCACGCCTGGTTGCGCGGGAATACGCCGCGCTCCCCGTATTGACGCAGCCGGTCAAGGTGAGCCATGCGAGCGGTCTGAGCCGGATGGGGGAGGCCGCTCACCTTGCGGGCACGCAGGCGCTGCTCCACGTACCGGAAATGCAGGCGGAGCCGCGCGTCATCCAGCCCGAGCGCAAGCGAGGCGAGCCATCTCTGTCCGACGGCAAGCAGGAGGCGAGGGGCAGGGGGCAGGGTCGTCTTCATCTTGATGTAAATGCTCCTTGACGTGCGGTTTCACCGCTGATTTACGGCCAGACGCGAACGAAGCGTCTCCAGGACCACTTCGTGTCTGGCAGCCATGAACCGGGCCGGAATTTGCTCTAACGGCCCTGTATCCACAACTGGAACCGCGTCTGGGACGCCGGCCCAGTCACGGCGGCGCGGTAGAGGCCGCGCGCGTCGGCGCACAGCCAGCCGGCAGGCTGGGCGGCGGGGCCAGAGAACACGACGGCAGGGCAGGTCAGGTTGCCTTCGGCGTCGCGGTTCTTTTCCAGATATTCCCCGCTGGCGAGCATTCCCGCCGAGGCCAGCTGGCTTTGCAGCCAGTTGAGCGAGACAGCGCGGCGCGGCTGGCATGGCGCATCGCCCGGCGCGTACAGGCCCAGTTGCGTTTGCGCTGGGTTGCAGTGATCGAGCCATTCAGGGCGGACGACGACCGGGCCGGAGGCCTGGCCCACCTGGTTGGTCGGGGAGGTGGGTTCAACCGGGGCGGCCTCGCGGCTTTGAGCCTTCTCCGCCGCCGCCGCGACCGGCGCGTCTCCAGCCGTCACCTGGAAAACCCGCAGCCCCAGCCCGATCAGAAAGAGCAGGATCCAGATGCGCAGCACAATCGCTTTTCTATTGATCGGCGTTGCCTCGGTCATGTTAGCCTCCCGCGCAATGAACGTTGCGCTAATGCTGCTAAATTACTGCGGGCGGAGTGCCGAGTCGAGATGGGCGTTGGTGAAGGCCAGGGGGAGAGAGGGGGGGCTAAGCGGGCGCAAGGGGGCGCACGAAAGTGCCAGGGGGTTAAGACGCCTGGGCTGGGGCCGCCCGAAGCCGGGTGAAGGCGAACAGGACGAGGTAGGCCGCGAGGTAGAGCGCCGAGAACAGGAGGGACACCGCCCAGGCGCGCGGGTGCGCCAGCGGGTTGAGCACGCGATCTAGAATATCGGCGGCGAGGCCGAAGGGATTGGCGATGATGTCCCAACTGTTCCAGCGCAGAAACCGCCCCAGGTAGATGCCGAAGCCGCTCAGGCCGAGCGACGCGGCGACGAACAACCAGCCGATGGCTCGCCCGGCGAAGCGCGCGACCAGTTCCTGCAGCAGGTACAACGAGACGAACCCCAAGAACAGGCTGGTAAGCGCGAAAGACAACAGCATCACCAGATCGAACCAGAAGAGGGCCTGCCCGTTGGGACGCAGGTGCATCAGGTCGGTGAGCACGTAGGGCGCGTTCGGAAAGAATAACAGCCAGCCGGCGAGGCAGGCGGGGACGAGAGCTTTGCTCAACCACGCGCGCCCCTGGGCAAAGGCGCAGGCCGCGACGGCGAACATAAACGGCGCCCACGCGAGGATCAAATTCCAGACCAGAAAATTATATGCCGGCCAACCGGTCACCCCGACGCGGAAGACAAACAAGGCCACGCACAGGCCGGAAGCGAAGATCAGGGATACGGTAAGGGTCAACATGACTATTTACCCATCTCTTCCTTATGCTCAAACCACCACTTCACCGCCTCGGCGCGGCTGGCGACGCCGATGCGCCGGAAGAGGCGCTGGACGCCTTTCTTCACCGCATCTTCCTTGACGCCGAGGCGGTAGGCGATTTGCAGATTGGTCGCGCCTTCCTCGGCGATGAGCTTGAAGATGGCGAAGTCACGCTCGGAGAACATCTCGGTCGTGGCCTGGGGCGCGCTGGCGGCGAGGTCGGGCAGGTCCCCGGCCGGCAGGCGGGAGAGGACGAAGTAGCCGCGTAGGACGAGGCGCAGGGCGGCCTCGACCTCGACGCCGGAGGGGCGGTCGTCCTTGTGAATCATCGAGACGCGCCAGCCCATGAGTTTACGGAGCAGGTTGGCGTCAGTGTCCTTGGAAGTCAGGATAATAACGGGGAGGTTGCGCTCCTCGTCCGCGGCGATTTTTTCGGCCAGCCCCAGCCCTTCTTTCATCGTGTGCGTGGGCGGCAGGGCGAGGTCGAGCAGGAGCGCGTCGTAATGCGCCTCAGAGAGCATCTTGAGGGCCGTGGCCGTGTCAGGCGCGTTGTCGAGCGTGATGTGCGGCTGGAGCTCGAAGCGCAGGCCTTCGTAGTATTGGGAGTAGTCTTCGACCATCAGCACGCGCAGGGGAGGACGATTGGCATCGGTCATGTTCGCTTCTTTCTGAGGGCGGCAGCCAGTATGGCCACCGCGCCCGCCGCAAGAATTGCCACGGCGACAACCGGGAGGGCCGGCTGCGAACCGGCCGCCAGACCCGGGGCGTCGTCGGACGGCGTTGTGCCCTCGCCCAGGGCTTGCAGGTCGTCGCCGGCGCTGGCCAACGGTTGCGTCCGTGTGCATAAACCTGTGTACAGGTCGGCCTCGGGGCCGCTGGCATAGACAAGATATTCCTGACCGCCCTGGAATTCATAGCCGCAGCTGGCGCCAGAGCGCTCTGTGTGAAGCGTCAGCCTGGCGTGTTCTGGACCTTTCCAGACCTGAGCCACTTGAAAAGTGACCATGACCGGGTCAGCGCTGCTGTAGAGCAGCCCTGCGTCAATCCTGATCGCCTTCCCAGCAAAAACGGCGGTTGAGCGCCCCAGTTCTTCAAGCGGCGTGCCGGGGGGAACGCAGGAGCAGGCCGAGGCGCTCTCAGTTCTGAACGCCAGCAGGCTTGCCAGCAGAGCGGCTGAAACGATGAACCTCGTCTTGATGGACATAGGCGTTACTCCATTTCCAAGTCAGGTTGACCCATCACGACATCTCCCAGACATGGGAAGACAATTTCCACCCGCGCGCCCGCGCCTGGCTGGCTCTCGACGCAGCCCTGCGCCGCGAATTGTTGCTGCACGAGTTCGAGTCCCTCGAAAATGCCGTTCGGGCCGGGCCGGGCGTGCGCCGGGTCAAAGCCCTGGCCGTTATCTGTGACTTGCAGGCGGAGGCGGGTCGGTTCCAGTTCGAGGCGGATGTCAATCCGCTGAGCGTGGCCGTGATAGGCGGCGTTGACAATCGCCTCGATGGCCAGGCAGTAAATCGCGTCGAGCACCTCGAAGGGCAGGTCGTCGGCCTCCTCTGGGATGTCAATCGACACCCGGCAATTGGGTTCGATGAACTGCAAGATTTTGGTCGCCGCGCGGCGCAGCTCGTCGGCCAGCGTGGTGGGGTCGAATTCGTCTCGCTTGGAGAGGCGGGTGAGCATGGCGGCCAATTCGAGCTTGCGCGCCACTTTTTGCGCCTGCTCCAGCGCGGCCTCGGCGGTGGCCGGGTCGGCGCGCAGGGACTCGCGAGCGGCGCCGGTGAGGCGGCGGAGCGAGTCGGCGCTGAGGGTGAGCGGGCCGTGCACGCCGAAGAGCACGCCGCCGAAGGCCTCGTATTTGCGCCAGTGCGCGCGCTCGCGGTTGATCTGCTCGGCGACGAGGCTGGCGAAGGCCTCGAGCATCAATTTGTCGAGGGGCGAGAACTCGCGGCGCGCCCGGTAGTGGAGAAACAGCGCGCCCACGCGCTCGCTGCGCGTGCCGAGCGGGAGGAAGACGACCGAGCGCACCTCTTCACGGAAGATGAAGCGGTTGCGCTTACCGTAGGGCAGGCTCAGGCCTGACTCGACGAGACCACTTGCCGTCGCGACTCTACGCAGCACCCCGGCGGGGTTAGTCGCGGGGCGACTAAAGTCGTCACTACCGATCGAATCCCTCGTAGTGGCGACTTCAGTCGCGGGACGACTAAAGTCGTCACTACGGAGG
>DAOTXG010000599.1:0-12001 GCA_034435515.1 Anaerolineales bacterium | reverse complement strand
TTGTGTTCGATGAGCGCCATCTCGCCGAAGAATTCGCCCGGGTTGCGGATGGCCAGCACGCGCTGCTCGTTGTCGCCCAGCTTCTGGGTAATCGCGACCTGCCCCTCGGCGACGATGTAGAAGATGTGCTCGACCTCCCCTTCGTGGCACAGCGTCGCGCCGGGCGGATACGTCCGCACGGACGCGACTTCGCACAGCGCCTCCACGGCTTCATCACTCACCCCCGGAAAGGCGCGCCGGACAATCGCAGCAGCTTCAGGCATGTGCTCAATCGTACTCGAATTTTCAGGAGTCGCCAAACGCCTTATCATGGTTCTTACGCCTTTCTAACCTGGGGAAAGACAAAAAAACCCGCCCTCGCTGAGGAGCCCAAGATCACTTTTTGCGGGTCGCCTGGCCCCGTTTTGCTTTCGGCGCGGGCGGTGATTTCTTAGGTTTGACCGCGCCTGTGCGCGGTTTCGTCGGCGCTTTCTTGCGCGCCGGCGGTTGAACCGTTTTCTGGGCCGGTTTCTCGGCCGCCGGGGGAGGCGCGGCGAGCTCGACTAACATCCCCGTCCCCTTGCGCAGCCGGCGATGCCCGCGCTCGTCCAGCCAGTGCAGCAGTTTCTCGCCTGACCAGGTGTTAATGACCGACTCGGCGGCGGCCCAGGCCCGCCGCGCTGCGCCCACGCCGAAGTGCGCCAGGTCAAAGTCCGCCGGGTTGTGCGCGTCGGTATTGATCGAGAGCACGCAGCCCAGTTCGAGCGCGCGTCGGGCGTACACGTCGTCCAGGTCGAGCCGCATGGGGTTGGCGTTGATTTCCAGCGCCGTGCCCGAGTCCGCCGCCGCGCGCAAGACCGCCTCCATGTCCAGGTCCGCGCCCTCCCGGTCGGGCAGCAGTCGCCCGGTCGGGTGGCCGATGATGTCCACGTGCCGGTTCTGGATCGCCTGGATCAGCCGGGCCGTGATCTTGTCGCGCTCCTGTCGCAAGGAGGTGTGGAGTGAAGCCACGACGATGTCTAAATCTTCCAACACGTCATCGCTATAGTCCAACTGCCCGTCGGCGCGAATTTCGACCTCGGCGCCCTGCAAGAGGCTGAACCCCGACCCCAGTTCGGCCTGCGCTGCGTCAATCTCCCGGCGTTGGGCACGCAGCCGCTCGGGCGTCAGTCCGCCGGTCACCCCCAGGCTCTGCGAGTGATCGGTAATCGCCAGGCACTTGAGACCGTGGTTGCGGGCCGCGAGGGCCATCTCCTTCACCGTCGCCATCCCGTCGCTCCAGGTCGTGTGCGCGTGCAGGTCGCTCTGCAAATCGTTCGCCTCGATCAGGCGCGGGAGTCGGCCTTGCGCGGCCGCCTGGAGCTCGCCGCGGTCCTCGCGCAGTTCGGGGGGGATGTAAGCCAGACCGAGCGTCTTGTACACCTCGGTCTCGGTCGCGCACAAAATCTCCTGCCCGTTCTTCTTGGTGAAGGCGTGTTCCGAGAGGGACAGCCCTTTGTCGAGCGCCAGCTCACGGAGCCGGACGTTGTGTTCCTTGCTGCCGGTGAAGTACTGCAGCAGTGTGCCGAAGCGTTCGGGCGGCAGCACGCGCAGGTCGGCCTGCAGACCGTTCACCAGTTCCACCGAGGCCTTGGTCGGCCCCTGCCCCAGCACGCGCGCCACCTGCGGATGGCGGACGAAGGCCGCCATGATCGGTTCCGCGTCGTACGCCCCGACCAGAAAATCCAGGTCGCCGATGGTCGCGCGCATCCGCCGCAGACTCCCGGCGGCCTCGACGGTGCGCACTCCCGTCAGGCCGCGCAGGAACTTGAGCAATTCCTGGGCGACAGGCCAGGCCCGGCCCAGCGGAACGCGCCCCGTGGCCCGCTTGCGCGCCTCGATGCCCGCCAGGATCTTCGCCTCCGATTTCTCGCCCATCCCCGGCAGGTCGCGCAGCTGGCCGACGCGCGCGGCCCGTTCCAGTTCGGCGACGGTTGTCAGGCCGAGTTTTTTCCAGAACAGCGCGGCCTTCTTCGGCCCCACGTCTTGCACCTTGAGCACCTCGATCAACCCGACCGGAATCTCGGCTTTCAATTTCTCGTAAAAACCCAACCGGCCGGTGCGGAGCAACTCGTCTAACTTCTCGGCAATCGCCTCGCCCACGCCGGGGATGTCGCGGAGTTTGCCCGCCTTCCACACCTCGGCCACGCTGCGCCCGTATTCGGCCAGCGTCTGCGACGCGCGGCGATAGGCCAGAATCTTGTAGATGACCTCGCCCTTGATTTCGAGCAGGTCGGCAATGTTGGCAAAAACTTCGGCGAGTTCTTTGTTAGTCATGCAGATTGTTTGTCAACGGATTGAGCGGATTGTTTTGGGATTTTCTCCATCATTGCCCGGCAAAATCCTGCACCAACAGCCACTGCCGCCCGTTGAAGGCGATGCCCACGCCCACTACCGCGTAGTTCGGGTTGAGGATGTTCCGCGCGTGCGGTAGGTCAGTCATAAACCAGTTCATGGCAATTTCGACGATGCCCGGCGGGGCGCTGATGGCGCCGTACCAGTTTTCGCCCAGGTAGGTGCTGGTGTAGCCTGCCGCGCGCATCAGCGCACGGCCCAGCGCCTCGCCCGTCGCCGGGTCATTATGCCCAGTGTAGCCCCGAGTGACCATATCCGCAACTCGCGCGCGGGCGATGCCCATGAGGGTTTCGTCGCGGGCGAGGGGCGTCGCGCCCCTCGCCGCGCGCTGGGCGTTGATCAGGTCAATGGTGTATTGCTCGGCGCTGGCGACATCCGCCGCCGGCGGGGGGGCGAGGGCGACGGGGGGAACGGCGGTCGGGGCGGGCGGCGCGACCGGTTCCACGACGGCTACTCTTGGGACGGATTCAGTCGGGCGGGGCAGGATTACCAGGGTGGGCGAGGCCGCCAGTGTGGGCGTCTCGGTCGGGAGCAGCCTCACTCCACAAGGTGGGGCGCACGCCTCGGTTGGGTCAGGGGTAAAAGTGACGACGGCCACCCGCGCCGGGGGCTGCGGCGTCGTGGCGGCCGGCGTCGGGGTCAGCGGCTGAACCTCGCAGGCGGTCAGGGTGACTGAAGTCGCTACTACGAAAATGAGTCTGTGTATCACGCGGCGATTATACACCGTGCTATACTCAGGCCATGTCGCGCTTCGCGTCCAACCCGCCTGATCCAAAGGCGTACGCCGCAAAGGTTTACGAGGTTGTGCGCGCCATTCCGCCCGGGCGCGTGATGACCTACGGGCAGATTGCCGCGCTGATCCCCCCGCCGCCGCGCGTGGATCTGTTGCAATACGCGAAACTCTCGCCGCGCTGGGTGGGGAGCGCGATGGCGCAGTGCCCGGACGAGATACCCTGGCAGCGGGTGATCAACAGCCAGGGCCGGGTGAGCGCGCGCCCCGGCTACGGGCCCATGGTGCAACGAAAATTACTGGAGCAGGAGGGCGTCGTCTTTGACGAGAAAGACCGCGTGGATTTGGGCCGGCATCAATGGTCGCCGGAGACAGAGTGGCTGATAGAACGGGGGTTCGTTCCGCCCGCCAGGGACAGCGGCGAACAGCCGAGATTGCTTTGAAAGTGACGGGTGACGAGCGAGGCAACGCCCGCCATCCGTCACTCGTCACTCGTTACTTGTTACTCATCACTTAACCCTCATGCCTTTCCACGAACTCCTTGCGAATATGCACATGCACACGCCGTACAGCGACGGCGAGTGGTACCATGCGCAGATCGCGGAGGCGGCGATGAGCGCCGGGCTGGACGCGCTCATCATCACCGACCACAACGTGTGGGTGAAGGGGCCGGAGCGATATTACGAAAAGGACGGTAAGCGCCTCCTCCTGCTGGTCGGCGAGGAAGTTCACGACCAGGTGCGCGACCCGCAGAAAAATCATCTGCTGGTGTACGGCGCGGATTCTGAACTGGCCCGCTATGCGCCTGACCCGCAGGGATTGCTGGAGGCCGCCCGCGAGCGGGGCGGCCTGACTTTCCTCGCCCACCCGCACGACCCAGAGGCGCCGCTGTTCCACGAACCCGCGCTCGACTGGGTAAACTGGGAGGTGACCGGCTTCACCGGGCTGGAGCTGTGGAACTACATGGCCGAATTCAAGGGGCTGCTGACCTCGCGGGCGAACGCCATCCGCTATGCCTTCAATCCCGAATACGGCATTCGCGGCCCGTTTCCTCAAACGCTGGCGAAGTGGGACGAATTGACGGCGCAGGGAAGGCGGGTAGTGGCGATCGGCAACGCCGACGCGCACGGGACGGAATATCGCCTGGGGGGGCTGCGGCGCGTCGTCTTCCCCTACGAGTTCCTATTCCGTTCGGTCAACACGCACATCCTCGCCGAGACGCCGCCGACCCGCGACCTGGCCGCCGACAAGCGACTGTTGTTGAACGCCCTCGCCCAGGGGCATTGCTTCGTCGGCTACGACTATCCCGCGCCGACCCGAGGCTTCCGGTTCAGCGCCAATTTTGAGGGGGGCCTGGCGCTCATGGGCGACGAGATCGTGAACAAGAGCGGCGTTACCCTGCAGATCGCCGCGCCCGCCAGAGCCGCGCTCCTGCGCCTGCTCTGCGGCGGGCAGGAGGTGAAGCGCTGGGAGAACCAATCGCACGCCACGCACGTCGTCCCGGAACGGCAGGCGGGCGTGTTCCGCGTCGAGGCGTACCTCCAGTATCAGGGACAATTACGCGGCTGGATTTACTCGAACCCGATTTACGTGGCGAGTCACAAGTAACGGCGGTGGGTCGCCAGGGAACCGGCTTCAGCTACTCGCCGCTCCTCACCTCCATAAATATCTCCACTGCGCGGGGGTCAAAGTGCGCGCCGGCTTCAGCGCGGAGATACTCGAGCACCTTCTCTTCGGGCCAGCTGGCCCGGTAGGGGCGGTCCGAGCGCAAGGCGTCCCACACGTCCACCACCGCAAACAGCCGGGCGGCGAGGGGGATTTGTTCGCCTTTGAGTCCGCGGGGGTAGCCCGCGCCGTTCCACTTTTCGTGATGGCAATAGGGAATCTCCAGCGCCGGGCGGAGGAAGGCCACGGGTGAGAGCAATTCGTAGGCGTACTTCGGGTGTTGGCGCATGATGGCCCACTCTTCGTCCGTCAGTGGGCCGGGCTTGAGCAGGATGGCGTCGGGAATGCCCATCTTGCCGATGTCGTGCAGGAGCGCGCCCCGGCGGGCGTGGACAATCTCGTCTTCGCTCATCCCGGCGGCCCGTGCGAGACGGACCGTCATTTCGGTGACGCGCTGAGTATGGCCCTCCGTTTCTTTGTCGCGCAGGTCGAGCGCCTGCGACCAGCCGGCAATCGTGGCGTCGTAGGCCGCCATCAGCTCGACATTCGAGCGCTGCAGGCTGTCGAACAGTTGAGCGTTGTCTATCGCAATGGCCGCCTGCCCGCCGAGCGTTTCGAGAAAGCCCAGCCACTCTGACGTTGGCTCCAGCGGAGTCCGGTGGAAGACCTCCAGCACGCCTTTGACCTGGCCTTTGGCGATGAGGGGCACGCCGTAATAACTGACGAAAGCCTCGCTCTTCAGCAGCGGCGCGCGCGCGAAAGCATCCTCGATCTCGCGCAGATTGGGAATACTCACCACATGGCGATCCAGCGCCGCCGAGCCGGCGTGCCCTTCCCCCAGGCGCAGGTGTGTGTGCTGAAGCGCGCTGGTGCGAAAGCCGCGGCCGGCGGCGTAGGCCAGGGTTTGGGTGTGTAGATTGAGCAATAGGATGTCGGCGGCGTCCACCCGGAGCTGGGCGGTGACCTGGTCGAGCACCACGTTGAGGCTCAAACGCAAGTCGAGGCTGGCGGTGATAGCCACGTCAATCGCCCGCAGCGCCTGCACTTGATTGAGGCGCTGTTGGGCCTTGTCGAACAGGCTGGCATTCGCGATGGCCTGCCCGGCCTGGTCGGCCAGGCTTTTCAACAAGGCCAGCTCGTCGGGGCTGAAAGTCCGCGGCTCAACCACCGTATACACATTGAGCGTGCCGACCAATTGGCCCTCCCGCATCAGGGTGGCGGCGACGATCGTCCGGATGTTATGCCGGGCGTAGAGCCGGGCGTTGGGCAAATCCGCTTCGGCCTGGGCATCCGGCA
This sequence comes from Anaerolineales bacterium, assembly GCA_034435515.1. Lineage (GTDB taxonomy): Bacteria > Chloroflexota > Anaerolineae > Anaerolineales > UBA6663 > DATDRS01. Next base: position 5,937 of record DAOTXG010000599.1, on the reverse strand, counting down.
GGACGATCAGCGGCCCCAGCCGCCGGGCGTACTCGTCGAAGAGGGCGCGCGGCACTGGTTGGTGATCCCGGCGATAGTCGGGCGGCGCCCCGACGATGGAGGCCAGCCGGATTTGGTCGCGGGTCGGCTCGTAGAGCGCCACCGAGGCGATGGGGACGTTCAAAGCGAAAGCCGTTTCTTCGCACACCGTGTTCAGCACTGCGTCCAGGTCGAGTTGGGCGTTGAGGCGGGCGGCGATGCGGGCCAGCGCTTCGGCGCGGGCGGCGTGGCGCTGGATTTCCTCCGCCGCCTGTCTGTGCGCCGTGATGTCGAACAGAACTCCCTGCGCGTAGCGTGGCCGGCCGGTTTCGTCGGGCACGATGGCGCTCCGATTGTGAAACCACACGACCCGGCCATCGCGGCTGAGGACGCGATATTCCATGTCGAGCGGCGCATCCTTCACGTCCGCGTTCTGAACCTCGACCAGTACACGCTCACGATCGTCAGGGTGCAACTGCCGGATCCAGAAATCCGGCTCGGCCATCCACTCGGCCGGAGAAAAACCCAACAAAGACTGGACTTGGGGACTGATGTAAATCGTCCGGTTCGGCGGGCCAAACTCGACGATGTAAATGATAGCGGGCAGTTGCTCGACCAGCGTTCGATATCTCGCCTCCGCCTCGCGCAAGGCGGCCTCGGCCCGCTGCCGCTGCGTGATATCCTGAGCCGTCCCCAGGGCCTGTGAGGGCCTCCCGTTCACGTCGCGGGCAAACACCGTCTCCCGACTGGAGAGCCAGCGCCATTCGCCATTTGCGTGCTTCATGCGGTACTGAAGTTCGACGATTTGCCCATCCTCAGCCGCCGGGAGGCGGTGTTGGTGATGCTCAATCACTTTGGAAAGATCGTCCGGGTGCGTGAGCCTGAACAGCACGGTCCCGCCCATCTCTTGAATCTCGTCTTCGGGGTAGCCTAACACCGCCCCAATCTCACGATTGACGTACACGTTGCGCTGTTCCACCAGGTCGTAGACATACAGGATTTCCGGGATCATGTCGGCGATGCGCTGAGTAAATCGCCGACTCTCCTGCAACGCCTCCTCCGCCTGCTTGCGTTCGGTGACGTCGTACATTACTCCCTGAAGGAACAGAGGCGCGCCAGCCGCGTCACGCATCACGACGGCTTCGTCGCGGAACCAAACCATCCGGCCATCCCGCGCCCACATGCGGTACTCGGAATGCAGCGGCTCGCCGGCGGCGCGACTATGGGCCTCCTCGGCCAGCACTCGCTCCCGATCGTCAGGGTGCAGGTGCGTGATCCACAGTTCTGGGTTGGCCAGCCAGGCTTCCGGCGAATAACCCAGCAGGCGCTCAATGGGCGGGCTGACGTACTGCCACTGGCCGGTGGGGCCGAATTCGGCGGTATAGACGATGGCTGGCGTTTGCTCGACCAGGGCGCGGTATTTGGCTTCCGCCTCGCGCAAGGCGGCCTCGGCCCGCTGATGCTCAGTCTCGCGCTGTTGCAAGGTCTCGGCCATGATGTCAAAGGCGTGGGCCAGGTGGCTGATTTCGCCGCCCCCATCCGACAGGCCGGTGCGCGCGCTCAAGTCGCCCGCCGCCAGTCGCTGAGCGGCGCGGACCAGCACGTTGACGCGCCGTAAGATGAAGACATCGCCTCCAACCCACGCCGCGGCGAACACCAGGAGGCCAATGGTTCCCAACCCCATCAGGTGAGCCGCCAACAGCTGGTTGACCTCGGCAAAGGCGATCTCGTTAGGGATGCCGACACTTATATACGCATAGCCTGCGTCGGGCCCACCGGTCAAGGGTGTGAAGGCATACAAGCGGACAACGCCATCCAGACCGAGGACTTCCACAGTGCCTTCACGACCTGCGCTGGTGACAATGGCCTTGACGAGGGGCGCGTCCGGCACGCTTTTCCCAACCCACTGCCCGGCATCAGGGTAGCGAGCCAGGATGGTGGTTTTCTGGTCAATCACAGTCAGCACTGCCCCAGAGGGCAGTTGGGCCTCGGCGGCAAGTTGACTGAACCAGGCCAGGTCTAGCGCGGCAAATACGATGCCCTGCGCCTCCCCGAACGGTCGAGGAGGGGATAGCCGAAATTGACGGTGGGTTTGCCGGTGACGCGTCCGACCTGATATTCGCCAATGGCGAAATCGTTGGTATTCACAGCCCGCTGGAAATAGACGCGGTCGGCAATATTGACATGGCCGACGAACGGCACAGCGCTGCACCACACGTCGCCGTCGAGATCGGCCACCCCTAAATTCGCATAGAGGGAATATTGCCTCAGCAGAGCGGCCAGGAGGGTCTGGCATTCCGCCGGGTCGCCGCCGCGCACCTCCGGTAGTTCTGCCAGGGCGATGAGGAGTTGTCGCGCACCCTCAATGAGCCGGGCCTGGTTGGCCGAGGCGACACGGGCCAGCCGGAGCGCCTCATCTTTTGCCTGAGCCGCGGCTGCCTGTCGCTGCGCCACCCCCAGGGAGAGCGTCAGCGCCACCGCAGGGGCGATGGCGAGGAAGACGAGCAACAACAAACGAGCACGGAGACCACCTAGAATTGATTGAGGCATCGCTTTTCATGGTCACACGCGCGAGGCCGGCGGCAGTCCCCAAACGGATTAACCGCGAGAGACGTCCTCAGCCCTCCTCAGCGCCATAGCCAATCCCCAGGGGTAGGGACCACAAACTGGTCGTGTCTGGCGGGGCCAGGCGCGGCTTTCGAGCGACTGATGAGATGCTCAACCGCCGCTGCGAAATCCTCCAACGTATCGGCCTGGATCGTCATGAGTTTCGCGACATCTTCCGGGTCGAGGTCATATCCCTTGAGCAACTCACGTCGCTGTCCGTTCAAAACGGCGGCGCAAAATATCTTGCTGGCCACCGCCCGGCCGATCAAATCGTCCAGTATACGAGTGGACATAGTTTCCTCCTTACTCTAGCGCTGGTGGAAATCATCCCACCTGGCGGGCCACATCCAGGGCGCAACAATGGATTTGGCCCGCCGGGCAGGCCGCGAGCGCCTAACAAAGGGATGAACATAAGTCAACACGCTCGCCGGGGCCAGCGAGTTCCCCCTCCCTCAAATCTGGCCATTTCTCATTGTCGGGAACGTGCCGTGCGGTCTAGCCGCCACCACCGCAGCCCGAATTGATCGGGCAATCACCAGCATAGGCGGGGAGTCCTGTCACAAGCGCAACGATCAAGGCCACGACGAACGGCAGGGCAATAGCCATCACCTGCGTCACATGAGGATGTTGCGTCAGCCAGACGGCGACCTGGTAAGCGCGAGTGGGGAGCGGGGTCGAGAGTGACATGGGGTTTCTCCTATCTTTTCTGAGATACCCTACTTTACTCCCTCACCCCTCAACAAACCCCTCAACAGACATAAAGTAAAGAGCGAGCTTCATCAGAAGCCCGCTCTCTCTTAATTCACCACCGGATAAATTTTACATAAAGTCCGCCTGGCCAACAGTTGCACCAGGCAGGGACAAGCCTCGGCCTTGCCTTCCCAGAGCAGTCAAAACTGGCCTGCCGCCTATGGCGGATGATATACCCCCCGCGGGTATAAACTGCGCTTTTTGTTCGCCCCGCAGTTGCACTGCGGGGTGGCGGCCGTGCAATCGCGAAGCATCCCTTTGGGACTGCCGCTCGATCAATAGCACACTCCAACAGCGCAACTTGTGCCCGCGCGCAGTATCTTACTCGATCAACCTCGCATAGAGCGCCCTCAAAGCCGGTGAAGGGTCTATGCCCAGCTCGGCCCGCAGCAGATCGCGATAGCGGCGATAGTGGTCAATGATCTCGTGCTGCCGGCCCAGCCCGGCCAGGCAATGTAGCAGGCGTTCGTGCAGGTCGTCGCGAAACGGTTCAATCACCAGGGCCCTGGTTATGACCTCCCGCGCGTCGGCATAACGGGTGAGCCTGATCAGTTCGTCGGCATAAGCCCGCCGCACTTCCACATGCAGGGCGCTCAGTTCCTGACGGCGCTCCTGTGCCCAGTCCACCGGCATATCGGCCAGATAATCTCCGGTATACCGTTCAACCGCCACGGCCAACGCCTGCAACCGGCGCCAATCCCCGTGCGGCAGACGAAACGCCGCCTGAGCCTGGGCTTCGAAATGCTCGACATCATACTCGAGGCTGGCGGTCGGCGACATGCGGCACACTTGCTCCTCCAGCACGAAAACTTCTGCGCCCAGCGCCTGTTTCAGGCGGTAAAGCGTTTGATAAAGATTCGAAGAGGCGCGCGCGCGCGGCTTATTCGGCCAGAAAGCCTCCAGCACTTTATTGCGGGAAATGGGCGCATGTTCCACAAGAAAGAAAAATAGTTCGCGCGTCCGCTGGGCCGTCCAGGCGGCCCGCGGAATCTCAACCCCTTCTTTCAGCACCACGCTTTGCCCCAGGGCGCGCACCGTAAAAGTCGCCGACGCTTGGGTGGGGGATACGACCAATCGTTCAGTCGCATTCAGACGTGCGCGCATGGCGTGGAGCGCTTCGGCGCGCCTCAACAAAGCGGCTACCCGTGGGCCATTTAGGGGATGGTGACGACAGGCCTCAAGCAGGTCACGCGCTGAGAGGGCTTCGCTGACCAGCATCTGGTCATAACCCACCTGTTCCGCCAGGTCGAAAGCACGAGTGAGCGACCGGGCGGCGGCCTCGGCCTGGCCGCCTCGAAATTCGGCGCAGGCTCGGAAAAAAAGGGCCTGCGCCAGATCGGCCAACGCCCCGGAATGCTCCAGGTCACTACAAGTTTGGTTCAACACTTGAAGCCCCTTGTCTAAGTGCCCCATCTCGACCAGAATGATGCCGCGCAGGCCATCCGCGTTCATGAGCGCCATCTCACCGTGACCTTGCGCGCTCAGCATCCGACGACGCAACCATTCGAGCGCGCTGACAAAGTTTCCGGCCGCGCGGTCCAGGCGAGCCCGCAAGCGGTACAGATGAGCGATGACCGACCAATCGCCGACCTCCTCCGCTTTGGCTAACGCTTGCCGACACAACTCAGCCGCCCTCTGGTGGTCGCCAAGATCAGCGAACAGGTCGGCCTGGCCTCCCAGGATGACCAACTCGACGCGCACAGCGCCTCCCCGGCGCGCCCAATTGAGGGCTTCGTGGTAGGTCGCCAATGCCGCCTCATACTGGCCCAGCATGTGCAGATCCCAGCTGATATTGTTCAGGGCAATGGCCAGCGGGTCCGGTACAGCCAGTTCCCGCAACAGCGACAAGGCTTCCTGCTGGACCTGAGCGGCTCTGGCTGTAAGGCCCATGACCCGATAGACATTGGCCAGGTCATTCAACAGTAAAGCGCGGTCGTAGCGCGAGCGCAGCTGCTTGAGCAGTATATCTGCACGAGTATAGGCCGCTTCAGCCGCCCCCGGCTGTTTCAGCGCCAACTGGCACTGGCCCGCATACCGCAGCGCGAGGGCTTCTAAATCAGGCCATTGCTTTTCGTGCGCCTGGACGGCCGCCGCCTCGGCGATCGCCAGGGCTTGTTCCAACTTGCCCCGGCGAATTAACAGCAGACTACCCTGGATTTGGGTTTCAAGCGCCCTGGCCGTTAATTCTGCTTGCCCGGCAAAGCCGGCTTCGGCAAGCCGCAATTCCTCTTCGGCCCGCGCCAGTTCACCCACATCCATGTCGGCCTTGGCCAGATTCAGATAGAGAGTCGGCGTCCGGTGGGCCAGGGCCGCTAATTGTTCGCCCCAGCGCTTCAAGGTCGTATGACGGCCCGCAGCAAACAGAGTTTTCGCGTTCGCTTCGGCCACTTCGGCCGCCCGCTCCAGGCGGCTGGCCCGGATGAAAAATGTGACGGCCGCCTCCGCCATGCCGTTAGCCAGATACCATTCGGCGGCGCGTGTTTGCAGGGTGCGCAGGCGCTCGGGGTTTTGAGCACGCAGGCGGGCCAGCAGGAAATCGCGAAACAGGTGGTGGTACTGGTA
>DAOTXG010000598.1:0-3655 GCA_034435515.1 Anaerolineales bacterium | reverse complement strand
GCGTTTGGCAGCGCGAAGCGCCTGGGTCAAGGCCGGCGGGAAGTCCATGCGTGTCAGTTTAGCACACCCTGCGCCTGGATCATTGCAGGCCAATCTACGCCGGTGGACTTCGCTTTGTGTTGCCGCGATTTCAGAGGGTGGGGCAACTCCGGAGAGGGTTACTTCGAGACAAGCGGCAGATAGACTTTATTAGCCTCGGCCGTCACAGGGACGCCTGCTACTCCATTTGACCAGGGATAAATCCGCTGATCGAAGCCCAATGGCGCTGCGAGAGAAATGACGAAATGTCCATCTGCGCCTGTTGCGCCACTGCCGAGCACCGCATCGGTTTCGGCATTGCGGATTTCGACACTGCTGCCTGGTAAGGCCCTCCCAGACACTGATGTGCTTCCGACACGTACGGGTAGTTCAATCACGGGCGTCTCTGCGACCAGCGAGGTCGTAGGCGAAGTAGCCAGTGTGTAAGTCAGAGCGAAAGCCACGGTCCTTGCAGGCACAATCTGCGACTGTGATGTATCCCAGAGCGTGGTTACATCCGTAATCACATTCGGCGTGGGACTGAACGTGTCAAGTAGGCTGAGCGAGTAAGCGCCTGAAACAGAACTCCGTACATCAATTTCAAAGCTGCCTTCTTGCGGGCTTGGGATCAATATTAATTTGAACGGATCGCCTGGATTAGATATGTACTCGGCGTCCGGAATGGACGTCGTTGTCGGCCCAACTGATTGCCCTAACGGATCAATGACAGTCATGTCTGCTGGCCCATCTAAAACCAGGACAAGTACTGGTTGATCCGCCTGACTCGTTCTTGAGACTAACGGTTCGCTTGGAGGAATAGGAATACCCAGGGTATTGAAAATGGCATCCATCACTGCGCTATTTCCTGGCAAGTCACCATGCCCGACGTCCGGGAACTCCTGTACATGCGGCGAGGATGATAATTTCGCGCTCGCTGCTGCGATTGTTCCATCGCCTTCGTTGGTCATAAACTGGGACTTGCGGTCCCAATTCGGCTCGCCATCATCCCAATTAGGCCATTCCCACCACGGGGGATCATGCACATAGAAGCGAACTGGGGTTTCCACGTCTCGCCCAGCGAAGGTGCTTACATCTGTGCGAGTGAAGAGTGTTGCTAGATTGGCGTTAGCGTTCAATCCCGCTAGATAAGTATTTCGGTGAAACATCTTATCTTCTGGCTTAAGCTGATTATCATTCTGCTCATCGTAGAGATAACCAGGATTTCCTTGTCCCTCATCTAGGTAGCCGGCCGTGGGCAGGAGATCCAGAAAGCCAGGAAACACTCTGCGGAATGTGTACACCAGCGGTTCGTACACCCGCAGTCCGTCTAGCTGCACGTATCGCTGATGCTTTCTTAGGACAATCAGGAAGCCCAATATCTCTGGTAAATCTATTCGATAGAATGAGGCAGCCTCCCAATAGGGATAAAATTTAGCCGCGCCTTGATGCGGACTCCCCAGCGTGATCAGATGCGCCACATCATCTGCGTAAGCGCTGCTCTGAACATACGCCCGCGCCACCAGCCCGCCCATGCTGTGCCCGATCAAGTCCACTTCTTCTGCCCCCGTTGCTTTTTTCAGCCAGTCGACCCTGGTCTTTAGAGTCTCAACGTTGTCGGCAAGAGGCTTGCGCCAGTCATAAAACAGTACACTAAAGTAATGATTACTCTCGGTGTACCCGGCAGCGTTAAAGCGGTTAACGAGCCGGTTGTAATACCGTTGGGCAATCGGTATCTGCGGCAGCGGCATCCAATACCAGGCGTTGGGATCGTTGCAGGTTATTTCATACAGAAAGCACAGCCAGTTGGCAGAAGCGCCCCCACCCAGTAAAAGAATCACGGGGCGGTTGACGTGGATTCCCACGAAATCCTCTCCCGTTCTACTCGGTGGCACGCTCACCGTGCGCGTGAGGGGCGAGAAGGCATAGCCGCTCAACGCAGGCGCAAGTGTGTATGAGCCAGCGATTAGATTAGTGAAGGTGTAGGAACCAGCGGCGTCTGTAAGCGCGGTGCCGCCCGATCCGGCCGATACCACTACACCCACGAGGGGCTTACCGCTGTCGTCAGTCACCGAACCCGAGATGGCGTATTCACCGATGGGTCTGATCGTCAACGAAACGTTGTCTGCATAGCCGTCGTTGTAAAGCGTATCCAGCCGAGTAGCGACCATCACGACGGTTACTTGACGGGCGCCCACGGGCACCGTTATGGTTGAGGTATGTGGCAACAAAGAGGTAGTGTTATCTCGAGCCTGTGGTGTAACCGGCCCTATAGAAAGCGCGCCGAGAATCTGTTGAGTCTCGGACTCGAAGGTCGCAGTAATCACCATGTTATCCTTATGATTGTAATATCCACCCAAGTACACGCTCAGTATCGCCATGGACGTCCCCGTGTCGATCAGACCGGCCAGCGGGCTGACATCGATAGATTGTGTTGCCATAGAAACGGATGAGCTCATTCCACCAGCGAAAAAATTACTGCCGCCGTTAGGGACGGCATCTGCAGCCGGGAATTGATTCTGTGTAACAAGCACAGTTGCACCGTAACGGACGGAAGTGAAGTTAGGCGTGAAAGACCAGCAGGGAATGGGATTGGCCGAAGCATCGTCGGGAGCACCCGGACCATCTTCTGCATCGCCATTACTTAACAGGTTTCGACCAACCTCAACAAGCGGCTCGCATATGTTTAAGGTAAGCGATAGATTGTCGGCATAGCCATCGTTGTATGACCTCCAGTAGCGTGTGGCAGTCATCGTAACGACGATTCGGCGCGTGCCGGCAGGCACCAATGTGGACGCGGCGCGTGAAAACATATCCGACGAAATGATGGGGCGCTCCAAGGCATACACGGGCCCAATTCGCACCTGTCCGAGGGTTTGCTTATCTATCGCTTGGAACTCGGCGCTGACGATGATGCTATCATCTTGGAGGACGTAACCCCCAGGAAGCCGCTCAGCGTGGCGCTCAAATCCCCTGTGTCGATCGCCGGTGATAGGGTCTCAACATTTATCACCTGAGTTGCGGTAGAAATGGCAGAGTTTGGGCCGCCGCCGAAGAAGTTTAGTCCTCCATTAGGTATGGTCCCCGTAACGGGAAAGCCGTTGACTCCATACCGGATAGAGGTGAAATGGCCTGTGGTCGTCCAGCAATCTGGCGCAACGACCGATATTTCGTCGCCGGCCCCGAGGTTTGCTTCCGCATCGCCATTGGCGATTAGATTCGAACCAAGAGCCACAGACACAGAGCAAGCGCTTTGCTGCGTCGTGTCCGCGAAGACCAGGGTGCTGTCTGCTTCGAACAGAATCGGCGAAGCGACGCCTATTCCAAGCAGCAGTAGAGTTGTGATGAAGAGGGCTGTAGGCCGTATCCCGCCCGGCGCGCGCCGAGCCAAAACTATTATGAAGCGGAGCGGGTTGTTCTTTCGAGGGGTCATGGCTTCCCCCTTTCGGAGAGGCTTATCGTATACAGGAACCCTACGGATATCTTACACCCACTTCCGTAAAAAGCAAGGACCACTCTTTTCCCCGTCGCTGGTAGAATACCCCCATCTTCGGCCATGAACCACCAGTCACTCCTCTCCCGCTCCGCCTCCATCCGCCGCGTGCTGTGGCTCGTGCTCACCCTCAACCTGGCGGTCACG